>VCMI01000001.1 GCA_006222135.1 Thiomicrorhabdus sp.
ACACGACGACTCGATTGCTTTCAATGGGGAGTTCGGTGTGAAGTTTAAGCTTTCAGATAAACTCTAAATTTAAAATGACCAGGCCTGGTAAGAATATAAAAGCACTCGAAGTATTGAAATAAAAATTACTGTGCTCACGTAAAAACCACCCCTTTTGTAAGCAATCGTAATTTTCATACCCCAAGGGCACTTCCGTTGGGCGCTAGTGAAGGACGCGTTTAAAAATTCCCTGTGTTTGAGCGCAGCGAGTTTAGGGAATGTCAGCGGACAAGCTTAGTGAAATAGAGGGCGTCAGCAGGGTTCGTTTTTTGGTTACTTTTTTCCGAACAGCAAAAAGTAACGTGAAGCCGATAGAAAATAAGAAAGAGTTATCAGAATTAAAAAGGCTTCTCAATCATTGATGAAACACTTAATTTTATCCCCCCAAATTATTACATCATTGCTTTAAATCATAGTTAATGCTGTGAATAAACTCTTCTGCAACCTTAATCGAAAACTTAAATGATAATTTTTCAGATTTATGGAGCTGTACTTTTATTACACCTTTAGTCAACGGTTTTAGCGAAATACTTTCATAAAAAATACCGCTACTAGTGACCGTCATAGGTAAAGCTGTTTTATTATATACTCTGAATTGATAGCAATCTTTTTCAGTTTGACTATTTTTAAAACTAATAGGAAACTCTGTATTACTGTAGCTTACTTTAATATCTGAATAGTAGTAATTCTCTAAATTTGACCACCCCTTTTTATAAAGAGATTCCAACTGAGATTTGACGTATATTTCATTTAATTTTTCATAAGCAGCAGAGCTATATGTTACAGCAGGGAAAAAACCAATGAATAAAACAGCTGCTATAAATGCTTTTGCAAAGTTTGGAGGCAGCTCATCTTCTTTCTTAAGAACTTTACCGTCAGTTAACTTTGAGGTAATAGAGACAATTTTAGTAGAATCAAACCTACCATTTTCAATTAACAACATTACAGATAAATCTTTTCCTTTATGAAGCCTTTCAATATTTAGTGTGGAGTTTTTCAAAAGAATATCGTCAGAATTTGCAGCGAGAAGTTCTACATTTAAATCTGGATCCAGCTCTACCTTAATATTCTCTTCGACTTGATTACCTTTATTAAATACAATCAATTCACACAAAACTCCCTGTTCTGAAATAGAGGCATGACGATATAATTTTGGTGCAACTACGTACAGTTGACGCATTCGAAAAAGATAGGCAATCACAGATGTAACGACAAACAGGGTGATTCCAATTAGAATTTTTTCAATCATATTAACTAACTACCTTAGTTCTTCTACTTAACTACAACCTGGCATCATAACCCAACAATATAAATTAATACATTTACATACTAAATATTTGTCTACAAATTAAAAAGCCCCGCTTAGTTAAACCAAGCGGGGCTTTTTATTAAGGATTTTAAAAATACTAAATTAAGCTACTTTTAAAGCTTCCTGCGGTGTTGCTTCTAACGCGGCAATACGATCTTCAATCGGTGGATGCGAGGTAAATAACTTACCGAACTTGCTACCACCAGAAGAGATACCAAACGCAGCAAGCTGATCAGGTAGTTCACCAGGTTGCATAGTTTGTAGACGACGTAACGCGGCAATCATATTCTCTTTACCAGCTAAGTAAGCACCACCGTTATCCGCATGGAATTCACGCTTACGAGAGAACCACATAGAGATAGTGCTTGCCAAGATACCGAAGAAGATTTGCGCGGCGATATCGACAATAATGAATGTCCAGCTATGGCCGGACGATTCGTTTTTAAGCACGACACGGTCAACCACATAAGCGACGATCTTAGCGAAGAAGATAACGAACGTGTTTAATACACCTTGTAACAACGCCATAGTCACCATGTCACCATTGGCAATGTGCGCAATTTCGTGCCCTAATACGGCATCTACTTCATTCTGACGCATACTGCGCATCAGACCTGTAGAGACAGCTACCAATGACTTATTCTTAGTCATACCCGTTGCAAATGCATTTGGCTGTGGTGAATCATAGATAGCCACTTCTGGGGCTTTAATACCCGCTTTTGCCGAGTGACGGGCAACGGTATCTAACAACCACTGCTCGTCTGAATTCTTTGCCGTTTCAATGACTTTAGCGCCTGTTGACATCTTAGCAATAAACTTAGACATGGCTAAAGAGATAAATGAGCCAGCAAAACCGAAGATCAAGGCGAACATGAATAAGCTATTTAGGTTAAGGCTGGTGCCTTCCATGTAGTTGCCTACCCCTAAAATATTCATCGCTAACATAGCCACCGCGATGACCGCGATGTTTGTTAGTAAAAATAAACCAATACGTTTCATTGAAGACTCCTTATTCAGTTTTCAAAATTCAGTTTTCAAATTTAAAAGTTTCACTACTTGGATTAGAAGTAATTTATATAACTAATATAAGGTTTTTTTATAACCTTTCAAGCCTTATTAATGACTTTTATACTATTTTTAAATCAACAAACAGAACTGACTAGGCCTGGTCAGATTTATTTTTGTTTAAAAACAAACAGTTAAATAACTTAACTGATTTAATTAAAGGTAATTACTGAGACTGTGTTGGCCTCTGAATTAGCCTCTAAATTAAGACTTTAACTTGGTCATCAATAGTTTATTAACTTGCCCAGGATTCGCTTGACCGCCAGAAGCTTTCATAATCTGACCGACAAAATAGCCCATCATCTTCTCTTGTCCACCCTTATAGGCTTCAACTTGATCTGGGTTATTGGCCAAAACTTCATCCACTAAGGCTTCAATCGCACCGGTATCGGTAATCTGCTTTAAGCCTTTGCTTTCGATAATTTCGTCCGCAGAACCTTCGCCTTGCCACATAGCATCGAATACTTGCTTGGCGATTTTACCGGAGATACTATTATCGATAAGACGACTGATCATCCCTGCCAACATTTCTGCAGAGACTGGTGCGTTTTCAATCGATAATCCATCGCGATTCAATGCGGCTGAAAAACCAGAGGTCGCCCAGTTGGCGCACAATTTAGGATCTTTCGCATCCGTTAAGGCCACTACTTTTTCGAAGAACTCCGCCATAGCACGCGAGCCCGTCAAGACGGCCGCATCATAATCGCTTAAATTGAACTCAGAAACAAAACGGGCACGTTTGGCATCTGGCAATTCTGGCATAACGACTCGTACAGCTTCAACATCCGCTTCGGTGATAATGACTGGCAGTAGATCCGGACATGGGAAATAACGGTAATCGTTGGCTTCTTCCTTGGTACGCATTGAACGGGTAACGTCTTTTTCAGAATCATATAGACGGGTTTCCTGAACGACTTTTCCGCCACTTTCAATCAACTCTATCTGGCGCTCGATCTCTATTTCAATCGCTTTTTCAATGAACTTGAAGGAGTTAATATTCTTTAACTCGGCACGAGTCCCTAAAGGCTCGCCTGGGCGACGTACTGAGACATTGGAATCCACACGGAAGGAACCTTCCTGCATATTCCCATCACAAATCCCTAAGTACTGGACTAATTCATGCATTTTCTTAGCATAAGCCACCGCTTCTTTTGCCGAAGACATATCCGGATCTGAAACGATTTCTAGCAGAGCCGTCCCTGAACGGTTCAAATCAATCCCGGTTTGCCCTGGGACAATACCATGTACTGATTTACCGGCATCTTCTTCCAAATGCGCACGGGTAACACCAATGACCTTTTTACGACCATCTTCCAGTTCAATCTCTAACTTACCTTGACCAACAATGGGGAAATCCATCTGCGTGGTCTGATACCCCTTAGGTGAATCTGGATAAAAATAGTTTTTACGGTCAAACACTGAACGCATACCCAGCTCAGCGTCTAACGCCAAACCGAGCATAATTGACTTCCCTAAAACCGCATGATTTAACACTGGCAACATACCAGGCATACCGGCATCAATTGCACAGGCCTGACTGTTAGGGGCGGCACCATATGCGGTTGAGGCCCCTGAAAATATTTTTGATTTGGTGGTTAACTGAGCGTGAATCTCTAAACCAATGACTACTTCCCAACTCATGATTGGACTCCTACTGAATTATTGATACTGTGCTGGCATTTGTTTATGCCAATCAGTGATTTGTTGAAACTGATGACCGATATTCAGCAATTTAGCTTCACTGAAATAAGGTCCCACAATATGTAACCCAACCGGACGATTGTTTGCAAAACCAGCCGGTACTGACAAAGCAGGCAATCCTGCTAAGTTGACAGGAATGGTATATAAATCATTTAAATACATACTCACTTGATCGTCTGACTTTTCACCAATGTTAAAAGCGGACGTCGGTGCCACAGGCCCCATAATGACATCACAGCTTTCAAAGGCTTTCGTAAAGTCATCACGCACCATACGGCGTAGCTGTTGTGCTTTTACATAGTAAGCATCGTAATAACCGGCTGACAAGGCATAAGCCCCAACCATGATTCTACGTTTAACCTCTTCACCAAAGCCCTCTGAACGCGAACGTTTATAAAGGTCTTCTAAATCTTGAGGCTGGTCACAACGATAGCCAAAACGCACACCGTCATAGCGAGATAAGTTCGCAGATGCTTCTGCTGGCGCTAAGACATAATAGGCCGGCACGGCTAAATCTTTATTCGGCAGGTGAACTTCAACCACCTCGCCACCGAGTTTTTCCACTTCGGTTATGGCCGTTCTAATAACCGTTTCAACTTCTGGGTCTAAACCTGCCCCAAAATACTCAGCAGGAACACCAATTTTTAGACCCTTAAGCGATTGCCCTAACTCTGCGGTATAGTCGGTTTTTTCGCGCTCTAAGCTCGTTGAATCACGCTCATCGAATCCTGCCATTGCGTTTAGCATCCAAGCTGAATCTTCCGCTGAACGGGTCAGTGGACCCGCTTGATCAAAACTAGAGGCATAGGCGATAATCCCAAAACGAGAAACGGCACCGTACGTTGGCTTAATACCCGTTATGCCACAGAAGGACGCGGGTTGTCGAACCGAACCACCGGTATCCGTTCCTGTGGCTAAAGGGGCAAGCCCTGCCGCAATCACCGCGGCTGAACCACCTGAAGAACCACCCGGAACCGCTTTATGATCCCAAGGATTTTTCGTTGGGCCGTAATAACTGCTCTCTGAAGAAGAACCCATCGCGAACTCATCCATATTGGTTTTACCCAATATAGGCATACCGATCTTCTTCAGCAAGGTCACGACGTGTGCATCATAAGGGGCGATAAAGTTATCCAACATCTTTGAACCACAGGAAGTCTTAATCCCATCGGTACAGAAGATATCTTTATGGGCTATCGGAATACCGGTGAGCAACTCAGCATCTCCAGCGGCAATTTTCTGATCCGCGGCTTCTGCCATTGAGAGTGCCAATTCAGGCGTGACCGTGACAAACGCGTTTAAATCGCCATCATATTGTGAGATACGGTCAAGATAGTGTTGTGTTAACTGCACACTGGTAATCTCACCAGAGTGCAGTTTTTCGCTCATTTGTTTAATGGTTAAATTGTGCATAATCTGATTCCAATCACTCAATGACTTGTGGGACTAAATAATGTGCTTGTGTTACAGAGGGTGCAATCGCCTGTAACTTTTCGTGCTGATCCACTTCTGTCACAACATCCGCTCTAAATCGCTGAACCGCATCTAACGGATGCGCCATTGGCTCGACCCCCTGTGTGTCGGCGGCTCCCATTTGCGTGAACAAATCTAAAATATTGGACAGCTTGGTTGCGACGCCATCCACATCCTCTTCTCGCACTTCAATCTGCGCTAAACGAGAGATATATTCGACTTCAGTTTTTCCTAAAGACACATTTTTCTCCTAATCAGAATCGGTAATATCGTTCAAAAAAGAGGCTTTTAAAAAGCTTCTTTGAGCCTAATAAGACTCTAAACGAGGTAGTTTATTTAACCGCATAAAATACCATATTTACAGCCTCTATATAAGACTATTCTAAAACTGTTGTCTGCTGAAAAGAGCCTAAGCAGATATCAGGTTATCAAAAAACGACTTAAAATCACCCAAAAAAATCATTCACCTAAAAAAACAGTCCAATTAATGCGCTTCAAGACTAGATAACACTTCTCCCAACTCATTAATTAAGTTAAAATGCCATGAATATTTTTCAGCCTTCACACTCAAGGACAAGCCATCAATGTTTCGTAAAATCATGGGACTTTTCTCTAACGACCTTTCAATCGACTTAGGGACTGCTAACACATTAATTTATGTACGCGGCAAAGGAATGGTTCTGAATGAACCGTCAGTCGTTTCTATTCGAACCAATAAACGTGGTGGCAACAACCGCACAATCGTTGCTGTCGGTGAAAATGCCAAACTGATGTTAGGTAAAGAAAACCAGGACATCCAGACCATTCGCCCCCTTAAAGATGGTGTTATTGCGGATTTTGAAGTCACTGAAAAAATGCTTCAAGCCTTTATTCGTAAAGTCCATGAAGCTAAGTTCTTTCAGCCGAGCCCTCGAGTCCTGGTTTGTGTCCCCTGCGGTTCAACTCAAGTAGAACGTCGTGCAATTCGAGAAGCGGCGGCTGGAGCAGGCGCACGTGAGGTTTACTTAATTGAAGAGCCAATGGCGGCAGCGATTGGTGCCGGTATGCCGGTGAGTGAACCGACGGGATCAATGGTCGTGGATATCGGCGGCGGCACAACCGAAGTCGCAACGCTTTCACTGAACGGCATCGTCTGGGCCGATTCAGTCAAGGTCGGCGGCGATCGTTTTGATGATGCCATCATTAAATATGTGCGTCGTAATTACGGCATGATTATTGGTGAAACCACCGCTGAAAAAATCAAAAAAACCATCGGTACGGCTTATCACGATGTGGTTCCTGACACGATGGAAGTACACGGTAGTAATATCGCAGAAGCGGTTCCTCGTCGCTTTACATTAAACAGCAATGAAGTGCTTGAAGCGTTACAAGAGCCTCTTTCAGCGATCGTAAGCGCTGTTAGAACCGCTTTAGAGAATACTCCACCAGAATTAGGTGCCGACATTGCAGAGCACGGAATCGTCCTAACAGGTGGTGGTGCTCTATTACGTAACTTGAGCACTCTGTTATCAGAAGAGACCGGTATTCCTGTCATTATCGCAGATGACCCTCTAACGTGCGTGGCACGTGGCGGCGGACGAGCGCTTGAGATGATGGATGAGAAAGGCATTGATCTTTTCTCTTTTGAATAATCCATTTATTTAAAATAACACTGTCATTTAACATTAAGTAGTGACGCCCGATTAAGGGCGTTTCTATGATTTAATCATCGCTAGACACTTTTTTAAAAGATGATTGTTTAATTCCACTTTTAAATGAACACTCAGTATTCCAAACGGTTTAGACCATTTCACCCCACTGACTCGTGTTTTTTCTAGGAGCCTTCCCATTAGCCTGCATACCACCTCGCCACAGCAAGAAGGCATGCATTTCGTTATTGCATTTATAGCCGCCATTGCGTTGATGACTGCAGATCATTATGGCCACCTCATGGGAAATTTTCGCAGCGCCCTACTGACAACGATCACCCCCATCGAACAAATTGCCAGCTTACCAAAACAAATCTACCAATGGACCACAACAGACTTCACATCGATTGATGCACTGGAAATTGAAAACCAGAAGCTGAAAACTGAAATTCTGCTATTAAAAGCCAAGCAACAACAATTTATCAATCTCGAATTAGAAGTGGACCGCCTGGAGTCTTTATTAGGCACCACGGGAAAATAACCAATCAGTCAGTACAGATTGCCACCATTACCTATTACAGTAGCAACCCTATTTCACAGTTTTTAACCGTTAACCGAGGGTATCTAAACGGCATTTCTAAACAGCAAACAGTGATCGATTCGGCTGGCATTATGGGGCAAATCACAGCCACAACGCCCACTTCATCTCGCGTATTACTTATTACCGACCCTGATCATCAAATTCCTGTGAGAATTCAACGCACAGGACAACGTGGCATCTTACGCGGCACTGGCAAGGATACGACTAAGCTCGATTTCATCCCTAAAAATAGTGCCGTCAAAAAAGGCGACCTCTTGGAAAGTTCTGGCCTAGGGGGGCTGTTTCCTGGGGGCTACCCGGTGGCCACTGTCACGCAAGTTGATAGGTTAGGCGACAATCCTTATTTAGACGTTACTGCACGTCCCATTGCGCAGCTGCATCGGTCACGCAAAGTCCTGATTATTTCAAAAGAACCCCTGCCAACCAAACCTCAAGAGGTTGCAAATGGCGAGTAATTTTATGAATACAGGTAGTTCTCAAGCACGCTGGTTGATTCTTTTTTCCTATATCATCGCCTTGTCGTTTGACACGATGGCGTTATTGGAAAATGCAACGGTCATTATTCCGCCTATTAGCCTTATGGTACTGCTCTATTGGTCTGCGCATTTTCTAGATAAAACCCACCTGATTTCAGCGTTTATCTTAGGACTCCTGGCGGACAGCCTTTACCAAACGACTTTAGGTGCCCACGCTCTCGTCTTTAGCGTAATTGCCTTTTTAATGTTGCGTCACCGCTTAAGATTTAAAGCCCACCCTGTCTGGCGCCAGGCTTTTTCAATTGGGGTTTATATGATGCTGTATCAAATACTCAATTACATAATCTTTAGCCCCGTCTTGGAGAGTAATGACATTATTCAATTCTGGAGCATGCCAGCCATCGCAATCCTTATCTGGCCACTGCTCTCGCTTATCTTTAGACGAATCACCACAAACGTCGTAAAAGGATAGGGAATGTACCAGCCTTTAAAGACACAGAATATCCGGGTCATTATCGACCATGACTGAGCACTTACAATTCAATAGTGATGCGGAAGTCTTTCAACAGAAAAGACAGTTTCGTTTTCGCCTATATATCGCTCTGGTTTTCGTATTACTGCTCTTTAGCTTCTTGGTCAGTCGTATGGTTCAACTCCAGTGGATTGAATATGATCGTTACCAAGGCCTGGCCGAAGGCAATCGTATTTCAATTGAAACACTCACACCAACCCGCGGTAAAATCTATGATCGTAACCACCACTTATTAGCGGAGAACAAGCCGGTTTACACGCTGCAATTCATTCGTGAAAAAATGAATAATATTGACTCCATGCAATCTACCACCATTCGAATATTGAATGATGTTTCTTCTGAAAAAATTCACAATTTTTTCACCCAATTCAAGCTAAAAAACCGCTCTAGAAGCTACACCTTACCGTTTTCTTTATCAGAGGAGCAAGCGGCACAATTCTCGGTCATTAGCCATAAGTATCCAGGCGCGACTCTAACAGCAAGACTTAAAAGAACTTATCCATACGGTTCAACAGCGGTTCATGCTTTAGGTTATGTTGGCAGAATCAATGCTAAAGACCTGTTAAAACTTGATAAAAAAGCCTACAGAGGAACCGACATTATAGGTAAATCTGGCATTGAAAGATTCTACGAATCCACTTTGCACGGCACTCCTGGCATCCAGCAAATTGAAACCAATGCCCGTGGTCGAGTTCTGCGTAATCTAGAAACCTTGCCAGCCAAAGCAGGACAAGACATTCAGCTGACGATTGACATAACACTGCAAGAGTTTGCCGAATCGCTTCTTGAGAATCAACGTGGTGGGATTGTTGCAATGGATCCCCGAAATGGCGAAATTCTCGCTTTTGTCAGCATGCCGACGTTTGACCCAAATTTATTTGTGGATGGAATTGATCAAACCTCATACAATCGTTTACTTAACAATCCCGACCGGCCATTAATCAATCGAGTCATTAATGGACAATACCCTCCCGGCTCAACCATTAAACCTTTTGTGGCATTAGGAGCGATCGAAAACGATTACATCACACCTGCCAAAAAAATATATGACCCAGGCTACTTGCTCTATAAAGGGCACCGCTATCGAGATTGGAAGCGTAGCGGGCACGGATGGATGGATATGAATGATGCCATAGAGCAATCCTGCGACACTTACTTTTATAAACTCAGTTTGGACATGGGAATTGATGCCATTCACGATGCGATGGCGCCTTTTGGCTTTGGCAAGAAATCGGGTATCGACATCCATGGTGAGTCCACAGGTATACTGCCTTCTCAAGCATGGAAAATGGCCACCAAAGGCAAGCCCTGGTATCGCGGAGAAACTGTTATAGCGTCTATTGGTCAAGGCTATAATCTAGCAACACCACTGCAATTAGCCAGAGCCACTGCGATCTTAGCGAACCGTGGAAAAATCATCACTCCTCATCTTTTGAAAACCCCACACGCTGAAGAATTGCAACAGATAGAAATTAAGAAAATCGCCAACTGGGAGGCCGTTATTTCAGGCATGAAAAACGTCATGCACGGTAGCAGAGGCACGGCTCGTCGTTATGTCAAAAACCTGCCTTTTAAAATGGCTGGCAAAACAGGTACTGCGCAAGTATACAGCTTAAATTCTGGCAGCTATGATGCTGACAGCATTCGTGAGAAACTTCGAGATCACTCTTTATTTATTGGATTCGCTCCCGTTGATAATCCTAAAATAGCCGTTGCCGTTATTGTTGAAAATGTTGGCAGTGACATGGAAACAGCGGCACCACTCGCGGTGAGATTGATTACAAAATACATGGAAACACAACTACAGAATTCGGATAAATAGTCACTCTATTAAAGTAACCTTATGAAAATTGATGTCGCTCAACCCCAATATGTATACCGAAACAATAAAGGCCTTTTGCAAACTTTGCATATCGATGGCTGGTTATTGCTTGGCATTTTAATCTTACTCGCAACCAGTGTGGCCATCGTCTACAGTGCCTCCGGTGGAGATGAAGCCGTCACCATTCGCCAACTCATCCGCATCGGTTTTTCATTTGCTCTGATGTTGGTTTTTGCCCAAATTCCACCGAATATTATCTATATGTTTACACCCTGGTTATTTTTAGCCGGTATTCTCATGCTACTGGGCGTTTTGCTCTTTGGAGATGTTGGCAAAGGCGCACAGCGTTGGCTAGATTTAGGGCCTGTAAAATTTCAACCCTCAGAGTTAATGAAATTGGTACTGCCCATTACGGTGGCCTGGCTATTTGCTCACAGCCGCTTTCCACCTAGCTTACCACGCCTTATCTTCGGTGCCGTCTTAATCGGTTTTACGGCGAGCTTAATTGTAGTACAGCCGGATTTGGGTACTTCGTTATTGATTGCGATGAGTGGATTATTTGTTCTCTTTTTTGCGGGCCTACCCTGGAAGGTTATTATTGCTGCCATTGCCGGTACAGTACTCAGTGCACCTGTGGCTTGGCATTTTATGCACAGCTACCAAAAACAACGCGTCATGACATTCTTAAACCCAGAATCCGACCCCCTCGGCAGTGGTTATCACATTATCCAGTCAAAAATAGCCATCGGCTCAGGGGGCTTGGATGGCAAGGGATTTATGGGAAGTACACAAGCTCACTTAGACTTCCTGCCTGAAGGCACGACCGACTTTATCTTCTCTGTTTTCTCTGAAGAATTTGGCTTGATTGGTGTTCTACTGCTACTGACCGTTTACAGCCTAGTCATTGCCCGTGGACTTTATATCGCATCTCAAGCCCAGGACAACTTCACCCGACTAATGGCCGCCAGCTTAACCATGACGTTATTTGTCTATATTTTTGTCAATATAGGCATGGTGAGTGGCGTCTTACCAGTGGTTGGTCTACCTCTACCTCTTATCAGTTATGGTGGTAGTTCGCTGGTCACTCTAATGATTAGCTTTGGTATCCTCATGTCTATCCACACCCATAAAAAACTACTAACCGATTAAGTACTGGCCTGCTCTTTAGCCTAAAAACCTCACTTCTTATGACAGCTTTTAGCCATTAGGGAAGGTTTAGCTTTCCGCTAAATTATGGTACATTATCGGTCATATTTTATGACTCAATACTTTTCACAGCTTTTGTATTTTTGATTTACACCTGGAGAATCTACCCCACATGCTTACGATAAAAAACACTTTTGGAATTTTGGCACTCTTGTGCGTTACTGTTTCCCAGGTCGCATCCGCTGAAGCATTGCCGACACCAAGCATGGCCACCCCGCACGTTGTCCCATCCGCGCCGACTATCGCAAGTGACGCCTATCTGTTAATTGATATTAATAGTGGATCTGTGCTTGCCACTAAAAATGCTCACCAGCGTATTGAGCCTGCTAGTTTGACTAAAATAATGACCGGTTATGTCGTTATCAATGAACTCAATAATGGCAATATGAGTATGGATGAAGAAGTCACCATTAGCGAAAAGGCGTGGAAGATGCCGGGATCTAAAATGTTTATTGAAGTCGGTAAAAAAGTAAAAGTGCGCGACTTGATTAAGGGTATGGTCATCCAATCCGGGAATGATGCGAGTGTTGCGTTGGCAGAGATGATTGCCGGTAGTGAAGCTGTCTTTGCACAGTTAATGAATAAATACGCCCAATCCTTAGGCATGAACCACACTCACTTTGTCAATGCGACGGGCTTACCAAATGCGGATCATTACACCACTGCGCATGACTTAGCTATTTTAACCAAAAACCTCATTACTAAATTCCCTGAAGAGTACCAATGGTATTCAGAGAAAAAATTCACTTTTAATGGTATTACCCAATACAACCGTAACAAGTTGCTTTGGCAAGATCCTAGTGTGGATGGTTTGAAAACGGGGCATACCGAAAGCGCTGGATACTGTCTAGTCGCCTCTGCTAAACGCGAAGATATGCGTTTAATCAGCGTGGTTTTAGCAACAGAAAGCTCTAAGATGCGCGTCCAAGAATCTCAAAAACTCCTAAACTATGGTTTTAGGTTTTTGTAAACGCATAAACTGTATAACTCACAGCAGCGCCTAAATGATGCCATCGTTTGGGAAGGTAATCGTGACCTAATTGGCCTTGGTACTTTAGAAGACCTTTACGTCACCATTCCGCGTGGACAGTATAAAAACATCATTATTGAGAGCTCAGTACAACCTGAAATTGTCGCGCCTATTACCAAAGGTGATGCATTAGGTAGTCTGCATATAACATTTGACGGCGAAGTGATTGCTGAACGGCCATTAATTGCATTAGCAGACGTTGAAGAAGGTTCTTTCTTTAAAAAGCTAATAGATCAAATCAAACGTTTTTTTAACAGTTTTTTTAGCTTTTTAGACTAAGTCTATTGTAGGAATAAGTACGAGCATGAACAGCAACCCTATCGCCGAACAAACCGTCTATTTAAATGGCCAGTATATGCCTATGATGGATTCGCAAATTTCGACACAAGATCGTGGATTTTTATTTGGTGATGGTGTTTATGAGGTCATTCCTGTTTATGATCGTCAACTGTTTGCTTTTCCCGAACACCTACAACGCCTTAAAAACAGCCTACAAGCGATTAGTATTCAGAACCCGTTAACAGACGGTGAATGGTTAGAACTGCTTAATACTTTGATTGAAAAGCATCCTTGGCCAGATCAGTATATCTATCTACAAGTGACACGAGGTATTCAAATGCATCGTGACCATCTGCCTGAAGAGTGCTTAACGCCAACCTTGTATGCTTATACCAATCCGTTAAAAGCCGTGAGTGACAGCATTTTACAGAACGGCATAACCGCGATAACCCTCGAGGATATTCGCTGGTTAAATTGTGATATTAAAGCCATCACCTTATTACCGAACATTATGATGAAACTGGCGGCTAAAGCGCGTAATGCAGATGACGCTATTTTAGTTTCAAGAGAAGGCTTCATTACCGAGGGTACGTCCAGCAATTGCTTTATTGTCAAAGACGGTACTTTAATCACCCCTCCAAATGGCCATAGTTTATTGCCTGGAGTAACACGTACGGTGATTGAACGAGTTGCAATTGCACATGATATTCCAATGTTAGAACAACAAATCACTTTAACTGATTTAGAGTCGGCCGATGAAATTTGGCTCTCTAGTTCAACTAAAGAAGCCCTACCGGTAACACGCCTGAATGACTTAGTCGTAGGCACGGGCAAGCCTGGGGCCGTCTGGCAGAAAATGCGCGATTTTTACCAAGAGTACAAATTAGCATTTATAACTGAACAGGCACCATAACCTTAACAATTGATGACGTTTCTACTAATCGAGAAAAGCAGATGACTACCGATTTACACATTCCTGACAATGAAAGCCTGATTGAATTCCCTTGTGACTTTAAACTTAAAGCCATGGGTAAAAATTGTGAAACCTTTGTGGAACTGGTTTACCAAGTGACGCTGAAACACGCACCTGAAACACCACGTGAAAACATCCAGATTACAGATTCTAAAGGTAAAAAATTCATCTCTGTCAATGTCACTTTTTATGCCACCTGCATCCAACAGGTTCACGGTGTCTATGGCGATTTAAAAAAGCATCCTGAAGTCTTAATGACTCTGTAAGCTTTACTCTCATGTCGATTACTATCAAAACCCTGGGTTTGCAGCCTTATGAATCCACTTGGCAAGCCATGCGGGATTTTACCGAACTGCGCCAAGAAAACACTCCTGATGAATTGTGGATTGTGGAACACCCGGCGGTATTAACTCAAGGGCTCAATGGTAAAGCCGAACACCTCTTACAAACCCTACACGATATACCTCTGGTACAAACCGATCGTGGTGGGCAAATAACCTACCATGGCCCTGGCCAGCTCGTGATTTATGTTTTGTTCGATCTGAAAAGAGCCAAATTGGGTGTACGTGCTTTGGTCACGCTGATTGAAGAATCCATTATTGAATATCTACATCAACTCGGCATTATGGCCAATGCACGTGCTGATGCCCCTGGCGTCTATGTTAATCAGCAAAAAATCGCCTCATTGGGGCTTAAAATTCGCAAACAGCGAAGTTATCATGGCTTAGCTTTAAATGTCGATATGGATCTGTCCCCATTCGAATTGATTAACCCCTGTGGTTTGAATGGGATGCTAATGACTCAACTCTCTGATTTATTACCTGTATCAAGCACCCAAAGCCTACATCAATCCGGTGAAGCGCTCTCCACAATTTTAAAAAATCGTCTTACAACCTTCCTTGTCTAAAACCTGAAATAGAAGGAGTTATCCTTTATAATACAGGCAATTAAAACTCCTAAAAACAGCAGTCTACGGTCCCAAACTATGTCAAACACTCCACAAATTCAAGAAATCAGTTTAGATTCAATCGGCAACTTAAAAGACCGTAATCAAGCCATGCCTAAAGGCCAGTATAAAACGAAGTCCTTGAAACATCGCCCTGACCCGACGGCTAACAAGCTTAAAAAGCCAAGTTGGATTAAAGCCAAACTACCGAAAGCCAAAGATATTCACCGCGTGAAAGAGTTGAAAAATATCTTACGTGAACAAGGTTTACACAGTGTTTGCGAAGAGGCTTCCTGCCCTAACTTAGGTGAATGTTTTGGTAATGGCACAGCCACCTTTATGATTATGGGGGATATCTGCACGCGTAAATGCCCTTTCTGTGATGTGACCCATGGTCGTCCAAAAGCCCTAAACCAAGAAGAACCTGAACACCTAGCGAGAACGGTTAAGGCGATGAAACTCAACTATGTGGTGATTACCTCTGTTGACCGTGATGATCTGCGTGATGGCGGTGCTGAACATTTTGTAACTTGTGTGACTGCTATTCGTACAGAAGCGCCTGACACCAAAATTGAAACCTTGGTGCCGGACTTTAGAGGCCGTTTAACGTTTGCATTAGAAACCTTAAGCAAAGCGATTCCGGATGTCCTAAACCATAATTTGGAAACCGTTCCTCGTTTATATGAAGAGGCGCGTCCTGGCGCAGATTACCAAGCTTCACTCGATCTATTGAAACGCTTTAAAGCCATGAATCCAAGCTCAACCACCAAGTCAGGCCTAATGGTCGGTTTGGGAGAGACCATGCCTGAGTTATTGGAGGTAATGCGCGATTTACGTGCGCATAATGTTGAAATGTTGACGGTCGGTCAATACTTACAACCCAGTGACTTTCACTTAAGCGTCAAGAAATACTGGACACCAGATGAGTTTAAACAAATTGAAGACGCGGGTTATGAGATGGGCTTTACCAACGTCGCTTCTGGCCCGATGGTACGTTCGTCGTACCATGCTGACTTACAAGCACAGGGTAAATAACCCAAATATTCAAACGTAACCAGTAGTATTTTGCCACCCCTTATATGCGGGAACAACGATGACCAATAATTCAATTCAACGTTTTTTGTTTCAAGAACTTAATATCCGAGGCCAAGTCATTCAGCTTAATGAAGCTTGGCAATGGATGATTCAAGACCGCCATTATCCTGAGGCCATTCGCCAGTTACTCGGAAAACTAACAGCCTTTTCAGTGATTATGGCCAACGGCATGAAACACACTGGAAAAATCACTCTACAAGTTCAAGGCACTGGCCCCATCACTCTGCTCGTCGTCGAAGTCACCCATGATCTTAAGATCCGTGGTGTCGCCAAAACCAATGAAACCATTCCAGAACAAGCCACGTTAGATGAACTTCTCGGTGATGGTCAGATCCTAGTGACCTTGGAAAATACTCAAACCAAACACCATTTTCAATCTTATGTAGACCGCACGGGCGACAGTATCGAAGAGACCTTTGAAAACTTCTTGAGTCAGTCAGAACAACTTCCGTCCAAGATTTGGTTAGCCGCAACTGATACGGCCTTGGGTGGCGTACTGATTCAAAAGATGCCCGAGTCCGATGAGTTGGATGCCGACGGTTGGGATCGAATCCACAGTCTCACTACCACGGTGACCGATGATGAGTTGACACAACTTGACACTGAAACCCTATTACACCGCCTATTCCATGAAGAGACAGTCGAACTGTTTGAGTCTCAGGGCATCCATTATGAATGTCCTGAAAACAAAGAGCGTGTCACCAATATGTTGAAATCGCTGGGTGAAGAAGAGGTTCGTAAAATATTAAAAGAACAAGGTGAAATCGTKATTCAYAAYGARATGTGTAACTTTCATATGCGCTTCAATCAAGGGGACGTTGATGAGTTGTTTGCGGAAGATAAACCGACCGTTCAATAAACGAGTAAGCCTCTAAAGCATTTTTAAATTGACCCTGCAGAAACTAAAAAGCCATTGAGATCAAGTCTCAATGGCTTTAAAGAATTTAATGTTTTAAGTTAAATTATAGTGATTTTGTGCAGTAGTAGAAATCAACACAATCATAGTCATCAGATGCCATACGGGCTTTTGCTTCTTCAACCGTTGCGGCTGGTGGAACAATAACCTTATCACCTTTCTGCCAACCCGCTGGCGTAGCAACACCATACTCATCAGAAGTTTGCATCGCTTCCACAAGACGTACAAACTCATCCATTGAACGACCGTTGCTCATTGGGTAGTACATCATCGCACGAAGTACACCTTTATCATCAATGATAAACGTTGCACGAACCGCTGAAGTATCTGCCGCACCAGGATGAACCATACCGTAAGTCATTGCCACTTTCATATCCAAGTCAGCAATAATTGGGAACTCTAAGTCAACACCAAAGTTCTTTTTAACATTTAGTATCCAAGCAATATGTGAGTGGTGAGAGTCTATTGAAAGCCCTAACAATTCACAATTCATTGCATCAAACTGAGGCTTACGCTCTTGGAAGGCAATAAATTCAGTAGTACAAACAGGAGTAAAGTCAGCTGGATGAGAGAAAAGAATTAACCACTTACCTTTATAGTCTTCTAACGTTTTACGGCCTTGAGTTGTGACGGCATCAAAAGCTGGAGCCGCTTCATTTAAACGAGGTAAAGAGATAATATTAGATTCTTGATTTTCCATGATAACACTTCCTGTCTTTATATTAATTAATGAGTGCACCGATTAAGGTTCTTAATGGCTTGGACATACTATAGCCAATCCAAGTCAATTAATAAAATTAAATATTTTTAATTTAACGATAGCATTTAACTATTACTATAATCATCAATCTTGATTATTCCTACTATACTAATAAGTAATACTAAGTACTGTCAACAACTTCTAATCTCTAGATTATTTTCACGGGAGCCAAAGACGTCACCTTACTTTCTCATTTCTATCTTCACTCTTACTATGATTTATTTAAATATTGTGAGCTCCAAACTATCAAAAAAATAGCTTTTTTGCCCTGATAGAAATCAATTCTTGACTCAAAAACACCTAAAAAACTCACTAAGAGGCATCTTTAATTTATATTTGAATCACGGCCGTAAGCCGCTAAAACGAACTCTCCTTATATAAACAGTTGGTTTTGAATGGAAATATATATTTATGAAGGCACCAAACTTTTAACCATAAGTTTTCCTTATCTATCATAAATAAACTTGATGGATGCATAGAAAACCCTTATAATAGCCTCAAGTTAAATAAAAAATAAGGAAACATTATGAACTTTAGAAATAAGCAAAAAGATAACAACCCGATGGGTGGATTTGTAACTGTTAAACTTTTATCTACAGGTATTCCAATGGCAACATTAACTATTATCTACACAACTTTAGCCGCTTCAATTGGTAGTGCAGTATAATTTTATTTTGAGTAAACGGACTAACCGACTACAAGATATTTGAGGTTTAACCAACCCACAAAAAACCTCTTAATTGAGGTTTTTTTGTATCTTGGCGGTGCAAATTTGATTGATAGGCAAAAATGAGCAATATACCCAGTTTCTAAAAGTAGTAACCAGACCTGGTTATTACGGCATTCTAAACTTAACAAACGATGATTCTGAAACGGGAATACTGAACCGATTCCACCATCTTACAGATTGACTCTGAAACGTCCTGTATGGTTTTTAGAAAGTAAAAACATTCCACTTATAAATACAGCGTATTTCTGTACCTTAACGATTGCGCTGTTTGTATTGCGTTGGGCAGTAGCCTCTGCTGACATCAGTTGAACGTAGCGCGAGGTGCTTGGTTTTGCGACCATTCACACGGGTTCTCCAGGCTCGAAAGCTGCCCGATTTAAGATGTGTCCGCATCAGCTTAATGACCTGTGGCTCGTGCAAACCAAAATTTAGCACTATCGCTTCAAAGGGTGTTCGATCCTCCCAAGCCATCTCTATGACGCGTGAAACATCTTCTGCAGAGAGCTTTAAGCTAACTGTCGGGTTGAGTATTTTTCCCATTTGGCTTCCTTTGACATATTCAATAAATAAACTGACCAGGCCTGTTATGCCCTGCGGCTTTGCAAAACTATGTGAGCGCAGGTTCAGATTGTAACTTTACATCTATTCTGCAATTTTGCGAGTAAAGACCCACTCGGTCTCACTGGATGATTCGGCATCAAAGCCATAACCATCGACATTAAAAACTTTAGGTCCTCAGTATTTTCAAGCAAGTTATCAGCCGCATATCGCGCCATCAAACCACGAGCACGTTTTGCATAGAAACTAATTATTTTATATTTACCGTTTTTCCAGTCTTTGAATACAGGCGTGATAATACGAGCATTTAAAAGTTTGGGTTTCACGGCTTTGAAGTACTCCATTGAGGCCAAGTTCACTACCGTTTTACTATTCTGGTGTGCCAGCTCTGCGTTGAGCAACTCTGTGATTTTTGCCCCCCAAAATGTGTAGAGATCTTTGCCTTTTTGATTCACAAATTTTGTACCCATCTCTAAACGATAGGGCAACATATCATCACACGGTTTTAATAAACCATACAAACCCGACAAGATGCGCAAATGGGTCTGTATATAATCAACACCCTGCTCCGACAAACTATACGCATCCAAACCTTGATAGACATCGCCTTTAAATAACCACGCCGCTTGCTTAGCTTGCTCGGGCGGAAACGGTAGCTGCCAATCTTGATAACGCTGATAGTTCAATTCTGAGAGTTTCTCACTGATGTGCATTAACTGACCAATTTCATCTGGGCCAATCAGTTGTAACTCATCAATCAGTTTAGCCGCTTGTTTAAGCAACACCCCCTGTGTATGCAATGGCGTTTGTACTGGCGTTTTTTCATCCAATGATTTGGCGGGAGAAACAAGCATTAACATATCAAATATCCTTGTGATTTTTAGCGATTGAACTTGAAAGTCATTATAGACGATTCGCCAGACTACGGCCTTAGCAAACGAGGAATTACCGTCAACTCTGCAAACCTACCAGGCCTGGCATGTCCTAAAGCTTTACAACATAATGTGAGCGCAGGGCATGTCCTGCGGCCTTTAAAAGCATATCAGCGCAGGATCAAGTTTACGTGGCAATGCTTTTTTATGCCCCGCTAGCCCGTTACAGACCAAAGTGGTTCGCCGGTTATATCCAAATAGGTTAGGTAAGCTCTTAGATCAAATTCCAATTGATGGTACTCAGGCTCCATGTGCAAACACATTTTATAGAAGGCTTTATTATGATCATGCTCTCTGATATGGGCCAGTTCGTGCACGACAATCATTCGCAAAAACTCCAGCGGCATCTCTTTAAACACCGAGGCAACGTGCATCTCTTTTTTCGCCTTTAGCTTGGAACCATGTTGGGTGGATTTACTGGTATGAGTCCCCAACGCCTTATGCGTCAGATGTAACTTACTGTCAAAAACCACCTTATTGAATTGCGGCGCCTTGCGTAGATAACTATTTTTGAGTTCCATAACGTAATCATAGAGCCCTCTGTCTGTACGAATAGAGTGTGCTAAAGGGTATTTTTTAAGCAGCACCTCTCCAAAGCGACCTTGAGTGATCAAGTTATGGACCTGATCCGTTAGGCTTGCAGAATAACCGGCAATATAATTTGGTGATGGTTTGGGTTGCATGAGCTTCTACTAAGTTTTGATATTAAATTTTAAAACGCTATTTTACAACGAACCAGGCCTGACCAATCTAGAAAATCATACAAATATTACCAGACCATAGATTCAAATCTTTGATTTGTTTTCTAACTCAAATCCCCTACAATTCCAGTCAACACTCTCATTAAATGGAATTAAAACATGTCACCTGACCTACTCACCAAAGTCATCCTCCCTGCCTCACTTTTTTAATCATGTTTGGCATGGGATTATCACTGCGCTTAAATGATTTTAAAGATGTCTTAAAAGACCCTAAGGCCATGACCATAGGTTTAATTGGTCAACTTCTCGTACTGCCTTTAATTGCCTTTTTTATCGCCGTTTTATTAAACCTATCGCCTGAAATTGCGGTCGGATTGATGATTATTGCACTCGCCCCAGGTGGCGCGACATCTAACCTATTGACCTATCTTTCAAAAGGTGATGTTTCACTTTCGATTAGCTTAACCGCTGTTGTCAGCCTGATTACCCCTTTTACCATTCCAATAGTGGCCGCCTTAAGCATGAGTTATTTCATGGGTTCCGCCAGTGAATTCAATGTTCCAATCCTTAAAACCATACTGCAGTTGGCTCTATGTGATTTGTAGTGGGTAATGCGATAATAGCACCATGAATAGTACTACTTTATTTAGCATGGCTCTTGGCCTGCAATCGCCTTGGCAAGTGAATGACATTTCGTTTTCTGATGATGGAAGCACTCGCAAAGAGCTTCACCTACATATCGGTTTTGACCGAGGCTCACGTTTTCCAGATGAGACCGGTGTCGCCTGTCCAGWGCRT
>VCMI01000009.1 GCA_006222135.1 Thiomicrorhabdus sp.
ACACGACGACAAATTGCTTAATAAAGCCATGGATCAGGTGCGCAGAATTGAACGTATTGAGCATGATGACTTAAAAGGACATAAGTACACGTTTTTGAAAAACCGACAAAACTTATCGGATAAACAGGAAAAGTCATTATCAGACATGCTTGAGCTTTACCCCACTCTAGGCAAGGCATACCGATTGAAAGTGCTGTTCAATGATGTATGGGACATGCCAAATAAAGTGGCGGCAACGACGTTCCTGACCAACTGGTGCAGAGAGGTCGAAGAGTCAACTATTCCCGCCTTTATGGCTTTTGCAAAAACGGTCAAAAGACATTGGTCTGGAATTATTCACTTTGTCGAGTCGCGTATTAGCAACGGTATTTTGGAAGGCATTAATAGTAAGGTGCAATTAGCCAAAAGACGCGCCAGAGGCTATCGCAATATCGGGAATTTCATCAACATGATTTATTTCCTATGCGGAAAACTGAAATTCAACTACCCACTCTATTTCACATAGAGCTCAAAACTTCAATCTAGAAAAGATTGATATTCTAAAAATTGATATCGAAGGAGCGGAAAGAGAGGTTTTCAATGACTCTTCATCTTGGATTGATAGGGTTGACTCTTTAATCGTTGAGTTACATGAGCGTATGAAAGCAGGATGCAATCGTAGTTTTTATAATGGCTCAAATGGCTTTATATATGAATGGACACAGGGAGAGAATGTGTATTTATCAAGAGATCATTGCCTAATCAGAAAACTACAGACATCCTAACTCTGTTTTGCACTGGTATTATTTAATCACTAGATTTAGATCACAAAGGTAAAAAATGAAGGATGAAATTGGGGTCTATATAATTTTAGCTTCATTGATATTTGGATTTAATCTAGCTGAAGTTAAAAATACAATTACTACAGAGGTTACAGAAGCTGTAAAGGACTCATCGACAGGTAATGTTAGTGATCAGAATATATTTAAGAGGTTTTTATAGTTTTAAAGTCCTGAAAATATAAGTCATTTATTAACTGAAGATATCTTAAAGGTTCTTATTTAGGGTTTATTGATGACGCAGGATATATAGTTCTTTTTGAAAATTCCATTTTAAAACCGACCAGGTCTGGCCAGTTAAGAATTTAAAACTTCATGGTTGATCGAATTAGGCGTCACCCATGACCAATGACTCTAACACTTCCCAACGTTCAAAAGCGCCTTCAAGTTCGCCTTCTTTGTCTTCTAATTGTTTCAGAGTGGCTTGTACGATCTCATTCTCGTTTTGATAAAATTCGCTGCTACCGACTTTTTCAGCCAAGGTTTCTAGTTCGCTTTCCAAGCTTTCAATTAAAGCTGGTAAGGCGTCATATTCACGCTGATCTTTAAAACTCAATTTAACCGCTTTTTTAGCCACTGGCGTGGCCTCTGTCTCTTTTGGTTTTTCAACTTTAGGGGCTTTTTCCGCCTTGATTTCTGAGGTCGTCATCTTTGGATGAGCAGACTCTAAACGTGCCGCAGAACGCGTATTGGCGTATTTAGCCGGACGCTGACGTAACCAGTCGTCGTAACCACCGATATATTCATTCACATCACCTGGCGCATCAAATACGATTGAGCTACTACAGACGTTATTTAAGAAAGCACGATCGTGGCTGACGATTAAGACCGTCCCTTTATAGTTCATCAATAACTCTTCCAACAACTCTAGCGTTTCAACATCTAAATCGTTGGTTGGCTCATCGAGGATCAGTAGGTTGGACGGTTTGGCGAATACACGAGCCAATAGCAGACGATTACGCTCTCCACCCGACAAGGACTTCACTTTTTGACGAGCACGCTCTGGTGAGAACAAGAAGTCGGCTAAGTAACCCATAATATGCTTACGTTGACCATTGATTTCAACGTAATCACTCTCTTCGATCACACTTTCGACCACTGGCTTGTTTTCATCCAATTGAGCGCGATGTTGATCGAAGTAGGCGATGTCGAGATTGGTTCCCATGGTAATGGTTCCGGAAGACGGCGCTTGTTTACCCAGCAGTAATCCGATTAGAGTTGATTTACCACAACCATTCTCGCCGATAATCCCGATTTTGTCGCCACGCATAATGACGCCACTGAAGTCTTCGATAATCGTTCTGCTAGGCCAGCCAAAGGTAACATTCTTTAACTCGACAACCTGCTTACCAGAATTGTCCGCTCGGTTAAGTTGTAGATTCGCTTTACCTTGCAGATTACGACGTGACTGATGTTCTGAACGCAGTTTTTCTAAAGCGCGAACACGACCTTCGTTACGGGTACGGCGGGCTTTGATCCCTTGACGAATCCAAACTTCTTCTTGGGCTAATTTTTTATCAAACAGTGCGTTTTGCCTGGCTTCACTTTCTAATAGGGCTTCTTTACGCTCAAGGTAGGTGTGATAATCACACTCCCAGTTAGCGAGCTTACCGCGATCGAGTTCGATAATACGAGTCGCTAGCGTTTGCAAGAATGCTCTATCATGCGTGATAAAGACTAAGGTGCAGTTCACGCTTTTTAGAAAGCCTTCTAGCCATTGAATGGATGGAATATCCAAATGGTTAGTCGGCTCATCTAGTAATAGGATATCAGGGGCTTGAACCAATGCCTGAGCAAGGAGCACTCGGCGTTTCATACCCCCTGATAATCTCGAAAATTCGGCATCGGCCTGTAACTCTAATTTAGAGATAATGGTGTCGACTTTCTGTTGTAGCTCCCAGCCGTTTTGCTTTTCGATGCCTTCCTGGACGTGGGAAAATCTTTCCATCAGTTCATCGGTGTAATTCTGTTCCATCTGAATACTGATTTCATGAAACTCTTCAATCAATTGACCGGCAGTACCCAAGCCTTCTGAAATGACATGAAATACGGAGCCGTGCATATCATGCGGCACTTCCTGTTGCAGTTTGGCGATGGTCACGCCATCTTGTACAACGCGGGTTCCGCTATCGGCCTGAATCTCACCTTCAATGACTTTCAGCAGAGTCGACTTACCTTCGCCATTACGGCCGACTAGGCAGACGCGCTCATTGGCTTCAATCTTTAAAGAAGCTTTATTGAATAAAGGAGCCGAGCCGAAGCTGAGGGACATTTCACGTAAAAATAGTAGTGCCATAATAGAGAGTCTTTTTATTGTAAATTCATCATCCGTTTTGAATGAAGAGTTTTAAGTTGGGGGGTATAGAAAGCCATGTTTCTTTGGTAGAGACGTAAATATGGTGGTTACTATACCCGAATGCTGAGGATTATATTCTCACTGGAGTGAATTGGGTAGCTATTGACCTGGATTTCGTGGTGCTGTTTGCCCGATAAGCTTGATAAAGCTTGTTGTTGCCAATATTTAACGATTAAATCTGTTTGCTGTTTAATATGTTTGTCTTTATGGTTCCACAGATTAAATAGCACCAGGCCTGGTGACTTTAAATTTTTCAGCAGATTTTCTTGGAATTCCAACTCGGTAAAGTCATTCGGTAGACCTTCTTCATCAAATACATCGACAATAATTACATCATACTGCGATAGGCCTTCTGCGATAAAGTCCCACGCATCTTCTTGCATGGCTTCAATTTCAGGCACCTCTGGCAGGTGAAAATAGTCATAGGCTATATCAATCACCGCTTGGCGTAATTCCACAATATGAATTTGCATCTCTGGCTGTAGGGCATTGAGGTGACTGGCGATTGAACCGCCGCCCATGCCCAACATTAAGACTCGTTTTACGGGGTGCTTTTCGTGAAAGTCTAAAATCTGTGCTTCGATGACTTGTTGATATTCAAATGACAATGTCATAGGCGCATGGAAAAAGAGGCGGCTCTGTTCCACAGGCGTGCCGAAATAAAGACTGCGCATTTGTGGGGTATCGACCACTTCAATCAAACCGAATTCATCACGTTGGCAATGAATTAGTGAGCCGCCATATTTCTGCTTGGTTTTTAAATCGAGATTCAATTCTGAATTATTTGCTTTATTCGCCATCAATCCGTCATCAGCGTTGCCCACCAAAGGCGCAATCTTAATCCCATGCTGGTGGTGAATCCAACTTCAACAAAGGCAATTTCGCCATTAGGCGCAATGACAAAATCGGCGGGCACGGCTTTGGCGCCAAAGGCTTTCTGCCACTTGCCTTCTAAATCGTTGACGATAATGTCTGGATTCATCTCATTTTCTTGGGCAAAGGTCAGCAATTGATCATCATCGGCTGACATGCTGGCGATATTGATCACCGCATAGTCTTTTGCCACCGATTCAATGCCGCCTTTACTGATGTCACAGATTGGGCACCACGTCGCCCAGATATGGATTAATACGGGCTTACCTTGCTGGTTCAGCGCTTGCAAGTCAATGGCTTTACCGGTGATGCTCTGAACTTGCATAATGGGCGCTTGCCCTTCAACTACATCGCCTTGCATATAGGGGCGTAGTAGTAAAAAGACACCTACAAAAAATAGGCCGGTTAGGGTGTTTTTGACCCAGTTCTTTTTCCAAAACGATTGGGTTTTCGGGCTTACTTCCGATTTTTTTTCAGGGGTGTCAGTCTGTTTTGAGGTCATGTGTTTGATTCAACTTAGGTTCAGTTTTAGTTGGGTTATCTATATAATCAGCGACATATTATAACTGTTTATAGTAACGGTTTAGCTTTGCACATAAATTTACTGCATGAGTGACCATGGAATATCGGAGTAAAGATGCAAGCAAATTTTTGGCATGACATGTGGGCCAGTGGTGTGGTGGGTTTTCATCAAGCGGAGATGAATGCTTTTTTAACCGACTATTGGCAAAAACTAGATTTAAAAGGTTCTGAAAAGGTATTGGTGCCTTTATGTGGAAAGTCTTTGGATATGCTTTGGTTAGCCAAACAGGGACACAGGGTTTTGGGCGTGGAGTTAAGCCAGCAAGCTTTAGATGAGTTTTTAACGGAAAATGGGGTGACCGCTCAACCTATTCAACATGCTCATTATTGCGGTTACGAACTAGAGAATATGACACTTTTATGTGGTGACTTCTTTCGTTTAAGTGCTGAGGATTGTCAGGATGTGAAAGCGGTTTATGATCGCGCTGCGATTGTGGCATTGCCGCCAGAAATGCGGGCTCGGTATGTGACGCATTTAAGATCAATTTTGCCCAAAGGGACGCGGTATTTGATGATTACCATGGCATACGATCAGAGTCGGGTTTCAGGGCCACCTTTTAGTGTACCTGAAGCAGAAGTTCGTCAGCTTTTTTCAGATGTCGAATCGATTGAAAAGGTGCATGAGGTGAGTTTTGAACACAAGGGCGTGCCACGGACTGAAATGGTCTTTGTGATACAAACGTAACTTTTGTAAGGTTCGATAGGGGGCATTCTAAAATTCAATATTAACCCGGCATAATCTCTGAATAACGTTCAAAATGAGCAAACTCTTTAGGATCAATCTTATCCAACTTTGGGCTGACAAAGGTCGCACATAATGGATAAGCAATGCCATACTCTTTGGCCGTTTGTAGCGCGCGCAGGTTGTCATCAATCAAGAGGGTGCGCTTTGGGTCGTAAGTTATCACTTCTTGAATCTTTGACCAGATGGCTATGTCCTCTTTCGGCGTGCCAAAGTCATGCGCAGAAATCAATTCATCAAAATAATCACCAATTGCAGTCATCTCTAACTTAATAGCCAAACTATCGCGGTGTGCATTAGTCACCATAATGACCGTTTTATTACTGGCTTTGAGCGCGGCCAAAAACGCCATTACCTCTGGATGCACTTGAATCTGATGCTTTAACTCACGCTTCAATTCAGCGACCGGTAAATCCAAGGCCTCAGTCCAATAATCCAGACAATACCAATTTAAAGTACCGGTTTGCGAATGAATCTTTTTATGGATAATTTCTTTAGCGGATTCAATTGAAAGTGTGTTTTTGGACGCATAGGCTTGGGGAATAACATCCATCCAAAAATTCCAGTCGAAATGTAAATCCAGCAAGGTGCCGTCCATGTCGAGCAGTACAGTGTCAATTTGTGACCAGTTAAGGTGTGCATTCATTGGTAATCAGGAACTCTTAGCGTTATTATTAGAAGAATATTTTTAGTTAAACGGTTATTCAGCATGTCTAAAAAAACTCCCACTATCTTATCGGAAAAAATCGCCTCGCAGTCACAGTTTTTTACGGTGCAGTCGCAAGAGATTGCCTTTTCTAATGGTACCACTGTGAACTTTGAACGTTTATTAGGCAGTGTCGCGGGCGCGGTATTGATTGTTCCCGTGTTAGAGGATGGTACTTTACTGCTAATTCGGGAGTATGGCGCGGGCGTGGGTCGTTATGAATTAGGCTTTCCGAAAGGCAAAATTGACCCGGGAGAGAGTTGGCGAGAGGCCTGCATTCGAGAGAGTCAGGAAGAGATTGGTTTTTACCTAAAGAGCTTAAACTGCTCGATTCGGTCACTTTAGCGGCGAGTTATATGTCGCACTATACACATATTGTATTGGCAACGGGACTGACGCCACAAATTGCTGAAGGCGATGAACCAGAACCGTTAGAGGTGGTGCCGTGGCATTTGGATGATTGGCACGGATTGTTGGCTGATCCCGACTTTAGTGAAGGACGTGCTTATGCGGCGCTGATGTTGGTCTTAAAAGAGATGGGGAAAATATGAACTCGAGTGTTGTTACACCTGAAGAGTTGGTTAAGTGGTTGCCCGACGTTTGCTATATTGCATACCTTGCCGGTCAGCATATCTCGACTTTATATCATCAGCCAGAGAGGTTAGAGGTAGAGGATAAAACGGATGGTTCGCCAGTGACCGAGGCGGATAAGCAAGCGGATAAAATGATAACCGCTGCCTTACAGTCTTTAGTGCCAACTATTCCACTGATTACCGAAGAGAGTGTGGCGGATGTGCCTTTTGAAACTCGCCAGGCCTGGTCAACTTATTGGTTGGTCGATCCCTTGGATGGCACCAAAGAGTTTATTGGTCGCACTGGAGAGTACAGCGTTAATATCGCACTGATTGTGAATCATCAGCCCGTTTTAGGCGTGGTGTATGGTCCTGAAGTGGGGGAGTTATACTTCTCGATGAAAGGCCAGAAGGCGTTTAAATTAAGCAATATAACGGCGAACCTATCTCATAATCAATGGCTTTCTTTATTGACAAAAGCAGAGGCGATTCAAGTTAGTTCGTTGGAAGAGAAACATTCTGCAGGCCAGGAAGACGGCGTTTCAAAAGGTATGGAAAATCAAACTGAGGAGAGAGTCAGAGTCGCGGTGAGTCGTCGGCATGGCGGCGTGTTACAACGCTTTACCGCACAGTTGGGTGAGGTCACTTTAATTAAAATGGGTTCGGCCTTAAAAACCTGTTTGGTTGCAGAAGGTAAGGTCGATATTTACCCACGGTTTGGCCCGACCTCATTGTGGGATACGGCCGCATCACACTGTATTCTTGAATCTGCTGGGGGCGATGTGCTCAATGCGGCAGGTCACCCTTTGCAATATGTACAAACAGAGTCTCTACTCAACCCTTTCTTTATCGCGGTCTGTGATAAGAGCTATCCTTGGCCGCATTTTCCAGAAGTTTTTTAGAATTGAGAGGACATCTGTCGATTCTATGCTACCGCTCTATTAACGGGCTGGTGGCCGTTAATAGAGCGGTTTCTACGTTAGGGCTAATCTTAAAGTGCCCTACAAATTCAGCTTGCTCTTCCGCTTGTTCACTCATATTACCTGCCGTAGACGAGAGTTCTTCTACGAGAGCCGCATTTTGCTGTGTCGTTTGGTCTAAATGAGAGACCGCCAAGTTGATTTGATCAAGACCTTTTGACTGCTCGATGGCCGTTGATGCGACTTCTGATATGAGCGTTTCAACGTCCCTTATTTTGATGACCATCTGCTCAAAGACCGTGTTCGTCTGCTCAACAAGCGATGTTCCGTCTCCAATTTGTTGAGTGGCAGAATTGGTTAATATTGAGATGTCTTTGGCGGCATCAGCAGACTTTTGTGCCAGATTACGAACTTCACTGGCCACAACTGCAAAACCTCGTCCATGTTCACCCGCACGCGCAGCTTCAACGGCTGCGTTAAGCGCCAGTAGATTTGTTTGGAAAGCAATGCTGTCAATAACTCTAGTAATGTCACCGATTTTCCGACTTAACTCGGTGATGCTATTCATCGCTTCAATAGTGCGACTCATGACAACAATACCTTCTTCGGCTTCTTTTGCCGCGGTATGCGCTAGCGTATTGGCTTCAGCCGTATTTTGCGTCGATTGTTGCACGGTGGACGTAAGTTCTTCCATGCTGGCAGCCGTTTCTTCCAAAGAGGCCGCTTGTTGTTGCGTGCGTTGTGAAAGGTCATCACTGGCAATCGCCACTTCACTCGACATGGTGCCGATTTCAGTCGCTCCGCGTTTAATTTGACCGAAGGTGGATTCAATATTACTCAAGGCGCTATTGACGGCCGTTTTCATGACCAGTAAATCCCCTTCATAGTGGTTTTCTAACCGTAAGGTCAAATCACCCTCGCTCATGCCAGAAAGAATTCTATTGAGTGTTTGGGTGGTGTGGCCAAAGCTCTTTAATAAGGCATTTACGGAGTGTGAAATGTTTTGTTCGAAACCCGTTAGAGTTTCAGTAGGAATGCGGCCACTAAGGATCCCTTTAGAAGCGTCGTTCACAATGGATTCAATATTGGATTCAATATTGGCTTTAATGGCTAGTTGCCCCGTCATATTCTTCCACTCAATCACGGTGCCTAAACGCTCGCCATTCTCACCGAAAATTGGGTCAGTTACCGTGTCTAAAATAACGGAGTCAACGTTCAAACGTGTTTTAGAGGTTTCTTTTAAATTCTGCAAGAGTTGAATCTGCTGTTCAGGCTCCTGATAAAGGACTTCTATATTTTTTCTAAGCAGGTTGGCGCTGTCAAAATCTGGTAATACGGTTTTGAATTCACTTTCCACCGACTTCAGCATCTTCGTTAATGACGCGTTGATGAAAATAATACTCTGGAATCTGTCAACGACCATGATATTGGAAGAGGTCGCATCTAAAGCACTTTCAATTCGTTTTGCATTGTTTAACGCGGCTTTTACATCGTCGATATCCGCACCCAGTTTGATTTGCAAAGAATTCAGGCGGCCTAAAATCTGTGGCATCAAGCTAGTGCCTTTAGAGTCGATAGGATTATTGAAGTTTTCGGATGAAATTTCAGTAATATGATTGTTTAAAAGTTTCAGCTGTTTGGCATTGCTTAGGGTCGTCAGGATGATAAAGGCGACCAGAATGACATCTGTAATTTCGAAAATAACTTCGGGAATTATGTCAGTGATTGAGTGGAGCATAACCGGTAAGAAGGTTGAAATAAGTAATAAAGTCGAGAGCGCAAAGATAATTGTTGAGCCGTTAAAATGCAGCGTTGGGTTTATTTTGTCTTTGAATGAGGAAATGTTGCCATTGACTAACTTTGCCTTGCCGGCTTTTATGGCTTTATAGGCTTGTTCAGTGGCTGACTTCTGCTCGGCGGTAGCGGCTGTTCTAACGGACATATAGCCAGTGATTATGCCATTTTCGAAGGTTGGGGTTGCCTTTGCGACGACCCAATAGTGATCCCCATTTTGGCGGCGATTTTTAACCACTTGTGTCCAAGGTTTACCCGCTTTAAGCGTCTGCCAAAAATCCTTAAAAACAGCTTCAGGGACGTCTGGGTGTCTAAGGATATTATGTGGCTGACCCACTAGATCCGTCCATTCAAAACCGCTGGCTTCAATAAACGCTTCATTGGCCGATAGAATATTGCCGTGAGTATCTGTTCTAGAAACGATTGTGACACCCGGTTCTAAGGCATACTCTTTTTGTGTAACCGCGCCGTTTTTTCGCATAATCGTTCCTATATTAAATTGTCCTTAATGGACGAAGTTGAAGTGTATAGCTTGAATGCCTATCGGCTATATGAGCCCATAGCCTGGAAGCGGATTTTTATTTAAGGCTTGTGTCATTGTGTGGCAGGTGATTAAGAGTAGGTTTCTTTTTCACGTCAATTACTGAAAAAGAAAGGGCAAAAGTTAAACAGAGTTTTGCTTAAAACATCTTACTTTGCAGACTGGTACTCTTGATTTTATATAAAATTTCCCTGAATTTCCGTTCTTGCTTCACAATAAATTTGGCCAAAACTGTTGAATGCCCCTATAAATTTACGGCTATTTAAACTCCAGCGAGCATACGGTAAACATGAGATTTTTAATATAAAAAATGCAGTTTTTTAGTGACTATTTTATGACAAGGTTTTTGTTTAAGGATAATGGGGTAGTGGCTTTAATGGGTAGTTGTTAGTATTGATGGAGGTGTTTTTAGTATTTGTTCTGGCCTAGTTGTAATAGGCGAGTTTTATAGTCAACAAAATCCGCAAGCGCTAAGCTATCAAACTCATTGAGTCGTGCAAAACTTAATTTAAGGTAGATTAAATTCTCAGAATTATGCCGGTGTATTACGGTGGCGTTGATGTGCAGTGTAATAAAGTCTTCAAGCGCAGGGACTTCAAACACAAGCTCGAGGTCAGTGCCTTCTTGGGCACCTCTTTTGGTTAAGACGCCAGCTTCAGTAAGTGATAAATCCACTAGTTGGCCTTCGGCCTGGCCATTTTTACCAATTAAGATAATTTTTCGGTTAGTTTTAACCAATTGATTAATAACGTTTTTTGGCATGACGGAACCTGTAAGGATAAGACCAATGGACTTAGTTGAATAAGTTTTAAACTTTTTACTGCTTTTAATTATGCCTGAAAGCGTTGATGAAAGCTTATATAAGCTCTAATAATTAAACTTTCATGTGGTGTCAGGCTAGGGAATGTGAGGCCCGTTAAATATCTATTTTGAACGGCTTGGCTACGTTTTACTTTGGAGAGAAGTGATAAAGTACTGTTGGTTTCATAGCCTGGTAGTGTAAACACTAGTGTGAGCTCCAAATCTCGGTTCCCACAAAAGCCAACCCACAGTTAGAGAGGTCGAGGATTTTTGCATAACGGGCTATTTCTATCGGCTTAAGTGGGTTTTGAATTGAAACGGTGCGGTTCACTTGAATACGCTCACTACAACGTCTATTTGTGTCGTTTATCATGGCCATGAATTTGTCTCATTAAAATCAGTTGCTCTAAAATTCTAGAACTTTATTGTGGAGGATGCAATTTTCTTGTCTAGATAACTGATTTATTAAACGGCTTTCTAATTTCGTTTAAAGGCCTAATTTATATAACGCTATGAAAAATCTTATGAAGAGCAGCTTAAAGCCATCTCTTTATGTTGTGGCGCTGGTGGTAAAAGGTAGTGAGCATACTCAGGTGTATTGAATATTTCAGGTGGATCGTAGGGTGTTCTCAGCCAGTTAAACCAATTGTCCAACGGCCGATAATCGCCCTGTTCAGCCGCTTCGATAATTTCCTGTGCAATATAGTTGCGTAAGACCAGTTTAGGGGTGTTATTTTGAATAAGTTGTTGACGTTGTGACTCATCTTTTTCAAGATCAATGCGTTCTTGATATCGAACCATCCAGAGTTTCCAAGCTTTTGACTCTGGTACAAAGCTTTCGAACTGAGCTTGTTGTGGCGTTGCAAACAGAGCCAGCATTTGAAAGAAATAGTGAAAATCTAAACTAGACTGATCCATTAAAATCAAACTATCAGCAATGAAATGTTTATCTTCGAGTTGTGGGTTGCCTAAGCCGAATTTTGCACACATCTTCGTTAGATAGGTTTGGTTGTAGGTTTCGATATAGGCATTGATGCTCGCTTCAATCTGTTCTGAGCTTAAAATCATTGAAAAGGCTTGGCCTAATACCTGACAGTTCCATAGTCCGATATTGGGTTGCTGGCTATAAGCATAACGCCCCTCTGTATCGGAATGGTTACAGATGTAATGAATCTTACAGTCATCTAAAAAGGCATAGGGGCCAAAATCGAGTGTTTCCCCTGAGACGGACATATTATCGGTGTTCATCACGCCATGGCAGAAACCACTGGCTTGCCAGCAGGCCATCAAATAAGCGGTACGTTCGTTAATGCTATTGAGCAGTGCTGCATAACGACTTTCTTCAGGTAGGTTTTGATGTTCAGGATAGACCGTTTTAATCACATAGTTGGCCAATTGTTTAAAATCAGCTAGATTGCCACTTTGTGCTAACCATTCAAAATGGCCAAAACGAACGTGGGTTTTAGCCACACGGATGTAAGTTGCACGATCCTCAATTTGTTCTCTCCTGACCGGTTCTGGACTATGGCAAATTGAGAGGCACCGTGCGCTTGGTACGCCTATGGCATGCAACGCTTCACCAATCAAATACTCGCGAACCGAAGAACGGAGTACGGCGCGACCATCCCCGCGTCGCGAGTAGGGGGTGACCCCGGAGCCTTTTAGATGCAAGTCCCAAGGTTGTTGGTGAGCATCTTTTACTTGCCCCAAGAGCAGACCGCGACCGTCTCCTAAATCCGGATTATAATAACCAAATTGATGTCCAGTATACTTCTGTGCGACGGGCATAAACCCTTCAGGAAAAGACTCCCCTTTGGTCATTTTCAGGAGTGTATCGGCACTTAATTCGAGCGATAGCTCATTCAGTAGATTCTGGTTAGTATGGATTAACAGAGCATCTACCAAGGGTTCTGGTTTTGTTGCTCGATAGAAGGTTTTTGGAAGTTCACAGTAGCTGTTTTCGAAAAGAGTCATAATTTATTCATTCAATTAGGGAGTTAAGTTTTGAGTAATTTATGTGTTTAGTTTAACGGTAATGGCGGTTAAATACCTGACTGAATTACTAGGACATTATTGTTAATCCAAAGGAGACGTTTCAAAGTGCGAGATTCTCTCCATTGTGTGGTAAATTATAGCGATAATTAAATGTGTTCAATAGGCCGGCTAATGGATGGGTCTGTTTTTTGGTCACACTGTCGCGCGGCTAACAACAGCAATGGAGAAAAAGATGTCTATCGTTATAGCGGTTGAAAATATAAAATGTGGTGGTTGCGCTAATAGCATTAAGCAAAAATTGAATGCTTTGCCAGGCGTAACCGAGGCTACGGTTGATATTGAATCGGGTTCTGTTGCTCTCAAGCTAGAAGAAGAGATTGATCAATTGCAGGTAATGAGTGTTGTTGAAGATAAATTGTTAGCAATGGGCTATCCAAAGGTTGGCTCGGTAGAAGGGCTCAAAGCGGCTGGGGCGAAAGCGAAATCATTTGTTTCGTGTGCGGTCGGTAAAATGTCGGATTCCGAATAAAACAGTAAGCACATTCAGTTTTAAATACGATTTGAAAGGAGAGAAGGGTGTCACAACAAACCATTAACTATGAAGGCATTGAGCAAAAAAGTGTCGCTGAATTCAGTGAAAAAGCCTATTTAGATTATGCAATGTATGTCATTCTCGATCGAGCTTTGCCGCATATCGGTGATGGCTTGAAGCCGGTTCAAAGGCGTATTATTTATGCCATGTCTGAGTTGGGTTTGAAAGCCTCTTCTAAACATAAAAAATCAGCGCGTACCGTGGGGGATGTATTGGGTAAATTCCATCCCCATGGTGACAGTGCTTGTTATGAAGCCATGGTCTTAATGGCACAAAACTTCTCTTTCCGCTATACCTTGGTGGATGGTCAGGGTAACTGGGGGTCGATGGATGATCCTAAGTCGTTTGCGGCGATGCGTTATACCGAAGCCCGATTGTCTAAATTCAGCCAGTTATTGCTCGAAGAAACGTCTTTAGGCACCGTCGATTGGACGCCTAACTTTGATGGTACTTTGGATGAACCTACCGTTTTGCCAGCACGCGTGCCGCATATTCTGTTAAATGGTACTTCTGGGATTGCGGTGGGTATGGCCACTGATGTTCCGCCGCACAATCTACGTGAAGTCGTCGCGGGTTGTGTGGCACTTTTAGAGAATCCCGATACCACCATTGAAGAGCTGATGGAATTAATTCCAGCGCCAGATTATCCTAACGAAGCGCAGATTATTACCTCTAAAGAAGAGCTGTTTAAACTCTATAAAACGGGGCATGGTTCAATCCGTCAACGTGCACATTACGTGGTTGAAGACGGTGTGAACGTCGTTATTGATGCCTTACCTTATCAGGTTTCAGGTAGCAAATTAATGGAGCAGGTCGCCGCGCAAATGCGTGCCAAAAAACTACCGATGGTGGTCGATTTACGTGATGAATCCGATCATGAAAATCCGGTACGTTTTGTGGTTGAATTACGTTCTAAACGCGTGGATGTAGAGATTGCGATGTTGCATCTGTTCGCGACGACGGACTTAGAGAAAAGTTACCGAGCGAACTTTAACGTCATTGGTCTAAATGGTCGTCCTCAGGTAAAAAACCTGCACATGATGTTAACGGAGTGGCTGGTCTACCGTACCGAAACGGTGCGCCGACGTTTGCAGTTCCGCTTGGATAAAGTGCTGGCTCGTTTGCATATATTAGACGGGATGTTAATTGCCTTTCTAAATATTGATGAAGTGATTGCGATTATCCGTGCAGAAGAAAAACCTAAGCCTGCTTTAATGGAAAGTTTTGGCTTAACGGATGTTCAAGCCGAATCGGTCCTGGAGTTAAAGTTAAGACAGCTCGCGCGTTTAGAAGAGATGCGGATCCGCACCGAGCAAGCGGAGTTAGAAAATGAGCGTAAGAAAATTGAACGCATTTTAAGCAGTGCGGCTCGATTAAAGACCTTGGTTAAAACTGAATTACAAAAAGATGCAGATGAGTATGGCGATGACCGTCGTTCTCAACTGATAGAAGGAAGACCTGCGCAAGCGATGAGTGAGCAAGATTTGTTGCCATCCGAAGCGATCACCGTAGTGCTCTCTGAAAATGGGTGGGTTAGAGCCGCTAAGGGGCATGATATTGATGGTGTCGCTCTAGGCTACAAATCGGGAGATGCTTTCCGTGCCCAAGCGTCTGGTCAGAGTCGCCAGATGACAATCTTTATGGACAATACTGGACGCGCCTATGCGTTGCCGGCGCACAGTCTGCCATCAGCACGTTCGCATGGTGAGCCTTTAACCGGTCGACTTAATCTACCTAAAGGAGCGAGTTTTACTCAGGTATTAATGGGGCAACCTGCTGATAAACTGATTTTGGCTTCCAGTGCAGGTTATGGTTTTGTGACGCAATTGGAAAACCTCTACTCTAAAAATAAAGCCGGTAAAACGACTATCAGTGTGCCAGCGGGCAGTCACGTGTTAACACCTGCAACGGTACAACTTGGTCAGTTTGTTATGGTCGTTACCAGTGAGCCGTGTATGTTGGTGTTTCCTGTTGATGAATTGCCGGCATTGGCAAAAGGTAAGGGCAATAAGCTCATTCATATGCCAAAAGGTGAGGCTGTCTGTGCCATATTTGCCTTTACACCTGGTCAGAAAGTGACTCTCGTTGCAGGAACCTATGAGAAAACGTTTGGCCCTACGGCCATCGAAGAAGCTTATTCAAGTCGCGCCAAGAAAGGCATTGTCTTACCGCGTACCTTGAAAAAAGTAACGCAGATCCGTCTCACAGATTAACTCTATTCAAACAGATAGGCCAATTCTGGTCTGCCTGTTTCCCTCCTGTTTTAAAACCTGGTATAAGAGTTGCTGTAGTTGCAACTAGATTCGTTCTGTCAATAAAATGTTGATTAGAGCGCACAGATTTTTTATGGGGTTGGACCGTGATCGCTTCGGGTAAAACGTGCAGGCTTCTTTAAACTAAAATAAGTGAAAAGCTATGTTAGGAAAGCCATTAGGCATTCTGCTAATTACCGTCAGTTTTTTTGGAGGGTTCTTATTGATGGGAGGCAATCTCCTCTCTTTATGGCACCCTTCAGAACTTGTCGTTATCTTAGGGCTTGCCTTGGGAACATTCTTCGCATCAACGCCCGTTTATGTCTGGGCAAGTAGCATGAGGTTTTTGGGGCGTTACTTTGCAGGGGAGAGTGTGACTAAAACACTCTATTCAGATACCTTAGGCTTGCTGGAAGAATTGGCGCGTCTATCGCGTTCTTCTGGGGTTTTGACGCTGGAGAAACACGTCATCGATCCTGATAATAGTCCAATTTTCTTGCGTTATTCATCGGTTCTTAAGCATAAACCCCTCAAAAAATTTATTGTCGATAATTTGAGTTATCTCCTATTGAATCCACCTCAAAGCCAAAATTTTCAACATCACCTTGAAGATCAGGTTGAAGATATTTGTGAGTCGATGATGGAAGTCCCTATGTCAATCGGCAAGGTGGCCGATTGGTTGCCAGGTTTCGGGATTGTAGCAGCCGTGTTAGGCGTTATTTTGACAATGGAAATGCTGGGTGGCGATATGGATGTGGCTAGAATCGGTACGGCAATTGGTGCCGCTTTGGTTGGCACCTTGACCGGCGTCTTTTTTGCATTTGCGGTTCTAGCACCCTTTGTTCATGCCGTAGAAGTTATGATTCGTCAGGATCGTTCCTTGCTTGAAATGACAGCTGCATTTTTATCAGCTTACTCTAATGGTGTTTCTCCTAGCTTGGCGATAGAAATTGGTCGTCAACGCGTCCCCCCTCAATTTGAAGTTCCTCGGGAAGAAGGTTAAGCGTGTTGAGGATACTTTATAAAACAGTCACGTTTTCAGCTGACTTTTTTGCAGAGGGTCTTTAATGTCTCGTCGTCGAGGAGGTCATGGGGGCGGAGCGCATGGCGGCTCGTGGAAGATTGCCTTAGCGGATTTGATGACGGTGTTAATGGTTTTCTTTCTCGTCATGTGGTTAATGGCGGTAGTCGAACCAGAAGATCGCAAGGCTTTTGTGGATGGTATCGGTGGAGGACTGCAGCCGAAAGCCTCCGAAATCGAACCTGATCAAAAGGTTCCAGCGCAAGAAGAGTTGATTCAACTCGATTTAAAGCCTCCGGTTTCTAAAGAAGATATTGAGGAGGCTATGAAAGAGGTTAATCCGAAAGACATCAACATTGAAGAAACGCCTGAATTTACTCGAATCACCCTTAAATCTGATAGCTTTTTTGAAAGTGCGCGAGCGACCATTAGCGATACAACACGAGAGCAGTTGGAGCAGTTAGGTGAGACCTTCGCTGGGCGTGAACAGGAGATGGTGATTGCGGGTTATACCGATGATAGACCGATTAATAATTTTCAATTCCCTTCTAATTGGGAGCTGTCAGCGGCAAGAGCGGCTACTGTCGCCAGAACGTTTATTTATATGGGCGTGGATAAGAGCTTAGTGCGAATTGAAGGCAATGCTGACAATGCAGAAGTGGCACCCAATAACACTGCTTACGGTCGTTCTTTGAATCGACGTGTCATTATCACCATCAAGAAAGACCCTCCAAAGAGCCCTTAAAAAAGGGCGCCTTTTTCTATAACTCACCACACTGTTTGCAAGCAGGATCTTTTTTCAGATTAAGGGTTCGAATCATCATAGTGTAAGCATCCATAATCATCAGTTTTCCAGTCAAAGTCGGTAAGCCTAATAGCGCTTTTACCGCCTCAATCGCCTGCATACTCCCGATCATTCCCACCACGGGTGACAAAATACCATTTTGACTACAGGTCAATTCTTGACCGTTATTTTCGGGATAGAGACATTGATAACATGGGCTGCCTTCTTGCCTAAAATCGTAAGTACTTAATTGGCCTTCCCAGCGGATGGCCGCGCCAGAAACTAAGGGCTTTTTAGCCTCGAAGCAGGCTTGATTGAGAGTGAATCGAGCATTGAAGTTGTCTGTACAATCCAAGACCACATCCGCTCTTTTAATCAATTCTAAAAGGTCAGATGACTCTAGTTTATGAGAGATTATATCAATCTGGATATGGTGATTTAAGGCATTTAAATTGGACTGTGCAGAAGCGACTTTAGCTTGACCAATATTGGCTTCACGATGGACTATTTGGCGCTGAAGATTAGAGTCATCTACGTCATCAAAGTCTACTAAGGTTAAATGACCAATGCCGGCGGCCGCCAGATAGAGCGAAACGGGGGAGCCGAGCCCACCTAGGCCAAAAATCACCGCATGCGATTGTGCCAATTTAAGCTGTCCGATGTAATCGATTTCCGGCAGTAAAATCTGTCGGCTATAGCGGGAAAGTTCAGCATCGTTTAATTCTGTTTTAGCGGTCTCTGTCATGGGTTTTATCTTATAAGGAATGATGGGTTTATTTGGAACTAAAATCTCATTATGAGGTCTTTACAGTTTTTGTCCAAGGGTGACGCGAGGATTGTCACCCAAATCTTTAATACAGCGGATATTGCTGTAGTGATCTTTTTTAAATATTTCGGCCACAAAATCGGCTTGATGATAACCGTGTTCAATCAATAACCAACCATTCGGTTTTAAAAACGACCAGGCCTGGTCAGTTATCTTTCGAATATCCTCTAAGCCATCCTGGCCTGACGTTAAGGCCGTAATGGGTTCAAATCGGACATCGCCTTCAAGCAAGTGAGGATCGGCATCTTCAATATAAGGCGGATTAGAGACAATGCAATCAAATAATTGCGTTATTTTGATGGCTGAAAACCAATCGCTCTGTAAAAAATGAACGTCTAACTGCAGGTTTAAAGCGTTCTCTTTCGCAACTTTTAACGCTTTTTCGCTAAAATCTATGGCGGTGACTGAACAAAGTGGGCATTCACTTTTTAAGGCTAAGGCAATCGCGCCACTGCCTGTTCCTAAATCTAAGACTGACCAGGCCTGGTCAGTCTTGTTTTCGGGTTTGGCGTACGAGGGGGTTGAAGTGCTTTGGGCTTGCTGGTGGCGTTCTAAAGCCGCTTCCACGATTGTTTCAGTGTCAGGACGAGGGATCAAAGTATCCGCTGTAACTTTCAGGCTGAGCCCCCAGAACTCACGTTCACCGAGAATATGAGCAATCGGTCTGCCTTGCAGTCTTTGTTGCAACAGGGTCTCAAAGGCGAGTTGTTGCTGAGAATCGAGCAATTTGTCCGACCAGGTGAACAGGTAAGTTCTCGAGACTTGTAAGCTATGAGCCAGTAGTAGTTCAGCATCCAGTCGATAGGAATCGACCAGGCCTGCTTGAATCAGTTGATGATTCGCGGCCCTTAGATTGTTTTCGATAGTGGACGAGTCGCTCACAAGATGCAATAACCTATTCAGTAGAGCTTAAGGTCGCCAGCATCTCTGCTTGGTGCTCAGCGAGCAGAGGCCCGATGATTTGTTCCAAGCCACCATTCATGACTTCATCTAATTTATAGAGCGTCAGGTTGATGCGGTGATCGGTTACACGTCCTTGAGGATAGTTGTAGGTGCGGATTCGGCCAGAACGATCTCCTGTACCGACCAGGCTTTTACGCTCTTCTGAAACGGCATCATCGTGAACCTGTTGTCTCGCATCCATAATTCGAGCCGCGAGTAGTGACATAGCGCGGGCGCGGTTTTTATGTTGTGAACGCTCATCTTGGCATTCCACCACGGTATTGGTCGGTAAATGCGTGATACGAATCGCTGAATCTGTTTTGTTAACATGCTGACCACCGGCCCCCGATGCGCGGAAGGTATCCACTTTTAGATCTGCGGGATTCAGTTCGATTTGCTCAACATCGGCGGCTTCCGCCATAACGACGACCGTTGCCGCAGAGGTGTGAACGCGGCCTTGGGTTTCTGTTGCAGGCACACGTTGTACGCGATGTGCGCCGGACTCAAATTTAAGTTTTGAGTAGGCACCGTCGCCGATGACGCGGGCGATAATCTCTTTGTAACCACCGTGTTCACCGAAATTGGTGTTGACGATTTCCACCTGCCATCCTTGTTTTTCAGCAAAACGACTGTACATTTTAAAGAGGTCGCCGGAAAAAATAGCCGCTTCATCGCCACCCGTTCCTGCACGAATTTCTAAGAAAATATTCGAATCGTCATTTGGGTCAGTCGGCAATAACATGGTCTGTAATGCACGTTCAAGTTCGCTGACTTCAGCTTTTAAATCAGGGAGTTCTTCTTGAGCCATCTCTTTTAGTTCAGCATCACCAGAGTTGATCATATCCATAGCTTCATCTAGGTCATCTTGTGCGCGGATGAAGTTATTAAAGGTTTCTACAACAGGCTCTAATTTCGAATACTCTTTGCTTAGGGCAATAAATTTTTCTGGTCATTCATGATTTCAGGCGAACAGATTAAAGCGTTGACTTCATCCAGGCGTTCAACCAAGGTTTCTAATTTACTACGTATAGAAGCTTTCACAGGGATCTCGATTATTTATTTTTTAGAACGGTTAAACAATTTAACAGTTCGGATGATGTGCTTTTTGATCGCAAATTAAAAGAGCTTCAGCACACTCGATGAGTGTGTTGTTGCCTTCAATGCCTGCATGGTTCAATTGTGATGTTGGGGTGTGTATTAGTTTGTTGGTCAATTGGTTTGCCAGGCGTTTAATAATTTCTTCTGGCTCGCAACCTTGTTCCAACTGGTGAAGCGCATGGTTTAATGCCTCTTCTTTCTGACGCATTGCTTGTTGGCGGTAGACTTGAATAATGGGTTTAACTTGCTGCATCGCGTGCAGTTGAACCATGAAGCTATGCGCCTGTAGTTCAATAATCTCTTCCGCTTCAATCGCAGCCGCTTGTCTGGATTGTTTATTGACCTCAATAATCTCTTTCAAATCATCCACGGTGTATAGATAAACATTTTCTAGTTCATTAATACTGGCTTCAATGTCTCGTGGTACCGCAATATCTATCATGAAGATTGGGCGGTTTTTACGTTTTTTAAGCGCCGCTATGACCTGTGTCTGCTTTAAAATGGCATGCGGACTGCCAGTCGAACCAATAATAATGTCGGCTTCATGCAGGTGGTTATCAATCTCTTCTAACTCAATAGCATAACCGCCAAGACTTTCCGCTAAGGTATGGGCTTTTTCAAGGGTGCGGTTAGCAATAATAAGATTGCCGATATTGGCTTCTGTTAAATGTCTGGAAACCAACTCTACAGTTTCGCCAGCGCCCAGCAGTAACGCGGTCTGTGATGATAAATCACCAAAGAATTGTTTGGATAGAGCGACGGCCGAAAAAGCCACTGAAACGGGACTTAAGCCGATAGAGGTATCGGTCCGCACTTGTTTGACGGTTCTAAAAATATGTTGAAACAATTTCTCTAAGGTTTGATGGATGCTGTCGGCTTTATGTGCGGCATTATAGGCATCTTTAATCTGACCAAATATTTGCGGTTCGCCTAGCACTAGAGAGTTTAAACCACTAGAAACACGCATAATGTGTTTAACGGCTTCCAAATCATGATGAATATAAAGGTAAGGGTTTAAAACGTCTTCATCTAATTCAAAGAATTGGTGGAGCCAGTTTTGAATCTCTTGCTCGGCCGTTGAGCTTTTCATTATGCCGTAGATTTCAGTGCGGTTGCAGGTCGATAAGATGACGCACTCTGAGATAAGGTCTTGAATTTTTAGTTCGGACAGGGCTTGCTGTACGGCCTCCGGCGCAAATGAAACTGTTTCACGAATGTCGACGGGCGCCGTTTCGTGATTAACACCCAGTGTAATAAGTTTCATATAAATAGAGGCTTTACCATTGTCTAGAAAGTAACAGAAATTAATCCTGCTAAACTTAAAAGCGATAATTTTGCTCAATTATGAGACGAATTGCAAGTTTTGTTGCAATGACCTTAGATAGAATGTCTGGTATCCGATGAATAATTAAGGCACAAATCAATTTGAAATTAAGGGGTTGCATAACACTCCAAATATTCTAGAGTCGGCTATAAAGAGCTATTAATTTACACAATCACTTTATCTTTATTGTAAATTATCTACAATGAGTGAGTTGAGTTGGAATCTTTTGCAGGAAAAGGAGCTATAACAAGCTCGATCTAAAGGTATCAACAGTTTAAGTCGTGGTTTAAGAGTTTAAGCCGGAAAGTCACTCACTATCAAGAGAGTCAAGTTTTGACATTAAAATATTCAAGTAATCGCACTCGTATTTTTCAGGGTATTCAACTTGCACTAATCAGTACTCTTTTAGGGTTATCAGGTTGTAGCGCGGGCTTTATGACATCAGATGATTCCAATGTGTCAGGTGTCGCGCTGACTTCTTCACCGTCTCTAGAAGGTGAAGATGCTTCGTCGAGGATGCCTGAGCACTCTCTTCATGTTGATGCTGATACCATGTTTCAGATATTAGCCGCAGAGATGATGGTGCAAAAAGGTCAGCCTGCACAAGCTTTTGATCTGATTTATGAGTTGGCCGTTAATACGCGAGATACCGAGTTGGCGAAAAGGGCTTTTGAATTATCGATAGCAACTTATGATGCAGATAAAATTGAGGCGGCCACAATCTTATGGCGTGAAGTCTCACCAGATGCGCCCATTGCTTGGCGTGCTTCGTTTTTAATTTCACTTAGCCAAGGTTCCGTTGACTTGGCGCTAAAACAATGGAATCGCTATCACACTCTTTCAAAAGAAGGTTTGGATAAAGACCTGTTATTAACGGCACAGCGCGTGTCGACTTCTGTTCAGACTGAGCAGGGTGTTATCTTTATGCAGTCTCTTACTCAATCTTTTCCAGAGTCGTGGGCCGCTTATTTTTCATTGGGTTATGTGGCCCACGTTCATGGTCAACTTGATATCGCATTGGTAGCGCTTGAAAAAGCCAAAACTCTGCAAACCACAGAATCTGAGCCACAGATCAATAGACTGCTAGCAAAGCTCTATTTAGAGTTGTCCTCACCCCAAAGAGGACTGGATGCACTTGAACCCTATTTAAATAAATATCCAGAAGATTGGGCAGTGCAAGAACGAGTCGCTCGTCTTGAGGTGCAGGCCAARCTTTATGATGCGGCAGAAGACCGTTATGAAAATATTTTAAAGTCCGTTCCCGATGCCTACACATCCAGGTTGTCATTGGCCTTGTTGCAGATTGAGCGTAAATCCTATGCTCAAGCGGAGGTCAATTTAGGTCAAGTGATGCTTGTGCAGGGCTATGCGAATGTAGCGAACTATTACTTGGGTTTATTGAATCAGGAGCAAAGCAACTACGAAAAAGCCTTGCAGCACTTTGCAGAAGTGACGACGGATAATTATTATTTAGATGCACAACTACACCGTGCAGAAATCTATTTTTCAATGAATGAAATGGCGAAAGCGATTCAAGTATTAGATTTGATTGAGGTTGAACAACCTCAAGATAAAATCAAAGTATATCGAGCTAAAGGGGTTTTCTATAGTTACGCCAACAAATACTCCCAAGCCACTGAGCAATATGAAAAAGTATTAGCAATCGATTCAGAGCATGTTGAAGTGTTAATGGCGCAAGCATTGTTATTCTATAAGCTAGAACAGTTTGATGCGTATGAACGTAACCTGAAGCGCGTTATAGAGTTGGAGCCAAATGAAGTCGATGCGTTAAATGCCTTGGGTTATTTTTATGTAGAAAAAGACACTCATCATGAAGCGGCTGAACGTTTATTGAAAAAAGCCTATGGTTTAGAGCCGCAAAACTATTTTGTCTTAGACAGCTTAGGTTGGTTCTATTACCAGAAGCAAAATTATACTGTCGCACAAGAGTATTTACAGAAAGCCTTGTCTGTACAGGTAGATGATGAAGTTTTAATTCATTTGATTTCAACCTATTGGAAAAAAGGTAATTATGAAAAAGCCCGGTCATTGTGGCAGCGCCACCATAAGAAGTTTTTGCAAAATAAGCGCTTGCAGGGTTTAATTAATGAACTTGAAAAGCCGTAAGAAAATAGTTTAGTAACGAAGTTAAAACTTTTTTTGATAAAGTTTTAACTTTTCCCTTGAACTTATAATGAATACATGGATAATACGCCCCAGTCATTAACGACAACGATATTATAGGGCTGTAGCCAAGCGGTAAGGCATCTGGTTTTGATCCAGTGTACCGCAGGTTCAAATCCTGCCAGCCCTGCCAATATCCTATCCTAATTCCCCAAATCATTTTTACCCCGAACAGGAGCGCCTGTAATGGCCAATAAAAATGTCATGATCTTTGCGGGAAACGCAAATGTCAATCTCGCAGAAAAAATCTCACTTTATTTAGACATACCCTTAGGTAATGCCGATGTCGGTCGCTTCAGTGACGGCGAAATCATGGTTGAGATTAAAGAGTCTGTTCGTGGTCAAGATGTCTATGTTTTACAGCCGACCTGTACGCCAGAACCCGCTGTTAACCTGATGGAAATGTTAGTGATGATTGACGCACTCAAGCGTGCATCAGCCGCTCGCATTACCGCCGTTATTCCTTACTATGGTTTTGCTCGACAAGATCGTCGCCCACACTCAGCGCGTGTTCCGATTACAGCCCGTTTAACAGCGGATATGATTAGTGCAGCAGGCGCGCACCAAGTGGTCACCGTTGACTTACATTCCGACCAAATCCAAGGTTTCTTCGATATTCCAGTTGATAACTTATATGCTTCACCCCTGTTGGTTGAAGATATGCAAAAGAACTGTGATTTAGAGAATGTAATGATTGTGTCCCCAGACATGGGTGGTGTTGTTAGAGCTCGAGCAGTCGCTAAGTCTTTACATGCCGAGATGGCGATTATCGATAAGCGTCGTCCTAAGGCCAATGTCTCAGAAGTTATGAATATTATTGGCGACATAGAAGGGCGTGACTGTATTATCGTGGATGATATGGTTGATACAGCAGGTACTTTATGTAAAGCCGCAAGTGCTTTAATGGAACGCGGTGCTAAAAGTGTTTCAGCTTATGTTGTACATGCCGTGTTATCGGGTCCTGCAATCGATAACATTGAAGGTTCAGTTTTAAAAGAATTGGTGGTGACTGATTCGATTCCGCAAACAGCCGCTGCAGTTGCATGCAAAAAAATTCGTACAGTGACGATTGCTGAAGTATTAGGTGAAACGATTCGCCGTATTAACCAAGATGAATCTGTAACCTCTTTAATGAAGCACTAGGCTTTGATAGAGATGTTGAGTTAAAAGACGCCCTTAGAGGGCGTTTTTTTATGGTTGATCTGTTTGCTTAGAAGTTGTTGATTGTTTTAATAAAAACCACAAAAAACAGTGGCATAAAATATTTATTTCAGTATAATCCCCGCTTCCCTTACGGTTGGTCGCAAACGGTAAGAAATTAAAATTTAGATAGTTTCATAAAAACATAAATTGATGGCATCGCCCATTAATACAGAAAACTATCGCTATTGGAGAAAGAAAAATGAGCCATATTTGGACAGCAGAAATCCGTACTGATGAAGGGAAAGGTGCGAGCCGCCGCCTTCGTCATGCGAATAAAGTACCAGCCGTAGTTTACGGTGCAGGAAAAGACGCAGTATCTGTTTCTTTGACAGCTAACGAAGTTAAACGTGCATTAGAAAATCCAGCAATGTTTAACACAGTATTAACCCTTGAAGTTGAAGGTGGTGAAACTGAAACTTGTGTTATTAAAGATATGCAACGTCATCCAGCAACGGGTGCAGCATTTCATATCGATTTCCAACGTGCAGCAGACAATATCCTTGTTAAAAAAGTACCTCTTACTTTTATTGGCGATGCTGGCGCTCCTGGTGTTAAAACGGGTGGGTTGATGTCATTCCTACAATCAGTTGTAGAAGTAAGTTGTGTTGCTAAAAACTTACCGACTACTATTAACGTTGATGTTTCTACTATGGAAGAAGGCACAAGCATGCGTCTATCTGAAATCGTATTACCTAAAGGCGTTAGTCTTACTGCACTTTCGCACGGTAGCTCTGATTATGATCAATCGATTGTAAACATTGGTAAAGCTAAGCGTAGTAAATAATAATTAGTTATTAATAACTAATTTTAAGTAATCGAGAGCCGGCTTATGTCATCTGTTCAACTTATCGTTGGCCTGGGAAATCCAGGCGACAAATATGAACAGACACGACATAACGCCGGTTTTTGGTTTGTGGACGAAGTAGCGCGCCAATATGGTGTTGTATTTCGTCCAGAGACCAAATTTCTGGGTCATGTCGCTCGAGTGCAGTCCAATGGAATGGATTTCTGGTTATTAAAACCCGTCACCTTTATGAACCGCAGTGGCCAATCTATTCAGGCCATCGCTAAGTTCTATAAAATTCCGGTAGACTCCATTTTAGTAGCGCATGATGAGTTGGATTTAGAGCCTGGTGTCGCCAAATTAAAAGTAGGTGGTGGACACGGTGGGCATAATGGCCTGCGCGATACCATTGCCGCCATGGGTAACGCTTTTATCCGCTTGCGTCTGGGAGTGGGTCATCCAGGACATCGTGATCAGGTGGTGGACTATGTCCTAAAAGCACCTTCAAAACCCGATTTTCAATTGATTGAAGATGCCAGCTATCAAGCCAGCAAGGTTATTCCAGAATTAGTTTCGGGTGATCTTCAAAAAGCCATGCACATCCTGCATACCCAATAATAAATCAGCTTAATCTAAGCCTTTAGCCTTATTTTCATTAGGAGAGAACTCAATGGCAATTAAATGTGGAATCGTTGGATTACCAAATGTTGGAAAATCTACGTTATTTAATGCATTAACGAACGCAGGAATTGAATCTGCTAACTACCCGTTCTGTACTATTGAACCAAACGTCGGCGTTGTGGCCGTGCCTGATGACCGTGAAGCGGCTTTGGCTGAAATCGTCAAGCCAGAACGTGTCCTATCTGCTACAGTCGATTTTATGGATATCGCGGGCCTTGTCGAAGGTGCTTCTAAAGGTGAGGGTTTAGGTAACAAATTCTTAGCCAATATCCGTGAAACAGATGCTATCGTGCAGGTAGTTCGTTGTTTTGAGGATGATGATGTTATGCATGTCGCCGGTAAAGTACATCCTCTTGACGATATTGAAATCATCAATATGGAACTTGCCTTGGCCGATATGGAATCAATCGACAAAGCGATTGCTAAAGTTAAGCGTGTTGCCAACAGTGGTGACAAAGCCGCGGGCGCACGTTACGCTCTACTTGAAAAAGTTTCAGAGAAAATTCAAGACGGTACCTTGATCCGTTTAATGGGATTGACGGAAGAAGAGTTGTTAGAGCTTCAAGACTTACACCTATTGACCGTTAAGCCGATGATGTATATTGCGAACGTTAATGAAGATGGCTTTGAAAACAATCCACTACTAGACTCCGTCAAAGAGTTAGCCGATAAGCAAAACGCTATCGTCGTTGCGGTTTGTGCGGCACTTGAAGAAGAAATTGCCGAGTTAGATGACGAAGACAAAGCCGATTTCTTAGAAAGCATGGGCCAAGATGAGCCGGGTCTAAATCGTGTTATTCGAGCGGCCTACGAGTTACTAGGCTTGCAAACGTATTTCACAGCTGGTGTTAAAGAAGTACGCTCTTGGACGGTTAAGAAGGGCGCTACAGGCCCTCAGGCCGCTGGTGTGATTCACTCTGATTTCGAAAAAGGCTTTATCCGTGCAGAAGTCACGGCCTATGAAGACTTTATCGAATTTAAGGGCGATGCCGGAGCTAAAACGGCTGGTAAACAGCGTTTAGAGGGTAAAGAGTACATCGTAAAAGACGGGGATGTAATGCATTTTAGGTTCAACGTCTAAATTTCGTTTTCTTAGACTAGAGAGCAAGCACAATACAGCGTTGAAAAATGATCACTTACACTTGTAAGCTCACATTTTCTGCCTTGTCTTGCACATACTCGCTAGTCTAATAAATCCGAAATTGTTGTGTTAAACATCTTTATTAAGGCGAATTCAGCTTTCAATTGATTATAAAAGTTACCAGGCCTGGTCAATTTCAAAAAAGTCTCAAATAGTGACGCTATTTGGTTGACATATTTCTATCAGGTTCTATAATACGCGCACATTTGGCTACATAGCTCAGTTGGTTAGAGCACATCACTCATAATGATGGGGTCCCTAGTTCAAATCTAGGTGTAGCCACCATATTTTAAAAGCCCGTATTTAGATAATCTAAGTGCGGGCTTTTTTATTTCATATAATTCTATATAAGTCCCATTCTATAAGGCTTTCAGCCGTTCTTAATACAACAGTCAATTTTTCTGTCTTTTAAAATAGCGCTTTTGTTCACCTTTCTGTATGCTAATTTGTAAATATTTTGTAAATAAACCTCTTTGTATAAAAATTTATTTACATGACTACAAAGAAATATAAATAATTACTTCAAATAGTATTTATAGGGGGATCTTATATGGCTTTTAAACTTGATGTTGTAAAAGAAAGTACTAACGACAAAATCGCTGCACTAGATGCTAAGACGCTGAACATCACTCATAAAGATGGGAAAATGATTCCTGTGTACAAAGGGCTTCATATAAAGCTAAGTCCCACCAACTCTAAAATATGGTACCTACGTTATAACTCTCCTTCTAAGGGGTGGCGGCCTCAAAGGTTGGGGCGATTTCCTGAAATAAAATTTGAAGAGGCTGTAAGGATTGCTGATGAAGCATACGGTTGGTTAGAAAAAGGTATTGACCCATTTGCGACTAAAAAGAGTCTTACGATAAAAGGTAATAGAGGAAAAGCAAGTGTCACTTTCCCCCTGTGTCAGGATAGTTGTCCGGTCTTCATTTCATAAAAGTTAAACTTAAACAGTGGGCGGAAAGTGGTATTAAATGTCCAAGTATTCACCCGAAAGAAAAGAAGCCGTAGTCAAAAAGTTCTTCCCACCATTAAGTCGTTCGGTGACTGAGTTGGTTGTAGAAGAAGGTATTTCAGCACAGACATTGTACAATTGGCGTAACGAATTAAACGTCGATGGATATGCAATGCCTTTAAATGGAAACAAGCCTGAACAGTGGTCATCCCAAGCGAAATTTGCTGTGGTGGTAGAAGTCACCCCGTTATCTGAGGTCGAGTTAAGCCAGTACTGCCGAGAAAAAGGTCTATTGGTTGAGCAGGTTAAAGAGTGGCGTGCCGCCTGTATTAACGGTAATTTAAGTGAAACACAGCGTCAGCGTGTAGAGAAAAAACACAGCCGAGAAGATAAAAAACGCATTAAACAGTTAGAACGCGAGTTAAACCGAAAAGAAAAAGCTCTAGCGGAGGCAGCCGCCTTGCTGGTGTTGCGAAAAAAGCTCAGAGCTTACTACGGCGAGGAAGACGAGGAGAGTTAACCTCGCTGAGTGAGCGTAAACAGTATCTAAGTTGGACGGATGAAGCGGTGATGGCTGGGGCTAGACAAGAAAAAGTGGCTCAAGAGCTGGAATTATCGACCAGAACTCTACGTCGCTGGCGTGATGAGGAAGGTCAAGTGCTCCAGGATAATCGACAGATAGTCGTACGTCCTGAGCCCAAAAACAAACTCTCTATTGTCGAGCGTCAACGAGTCATTGAAATCTGCAACCAAGTCGAATACGCCAGCTTGCCACCGTCACAGATCGTGCCTAGACTGGCTGATAAAGGC
>VCMI01000094.1 GCA_006222135.1 Thiomicrorhabdus sp.
ACACGACGACAYGATWCGACTAAAAGGAACAGACTTCGATAAAGTAACTCAGGAAGAAATTGATTGGGTTGTTGATAAGCTCAACAATCGCCCAAGAAAGTGTTTAGGATTCAGAACACCTAATGAGGTGTTCTGGGAAATTAAAACTGTTGCACTTACGACTTGAATGTATCGGTTTAAAAACGATTTTAAAAAACACCCAGGGCCTGAAAGTGACTCCCTTGGGGAATCCCGGTATGCCCGTTAAGAGTCCCGTTGGGCCTGAGTGGTTAAAGAATATTGATTGGAATCAAAGGCTACCAGGCCTGGTATGGACGTTGCCAGGAGCGTCTATGTTAGCGACCTGGGGGTTTAAAAAGCAGATGCTGATGCAAGGCCAGGTGCCTATTGAGGAGTTACGAGGCTTGTGTCTGGAGCTAGGTGTTAAAATGACAGCCTGTCAAATGACGGTTGATCTCATGGGTTATGAGCAGGATGAATTTATTGACGGGGTTGATTTTGCTGGAGCCGCTTCGTATTTTGCACAAACCCCAGAAAATCAGAGCCTATTGATATAATTCACGGCTTGAGTGGGTGATAGAGTCTTGAATTAAACTGCTCTCATCAAAATAAGTTGATAGAATGTCTGAAATTAATCTAAATAAAAAAGTGGCTGTATGAAACCGTTTGAAAAAGGGATTTATCTCCTACCTAACTTAATGACAACTGCGGGAATATTTGCAGGTTTTTATGCCGTAATTGCTGGGATTCAGGGAAATTTTGAGCAAGGGGCTATCGCCATATTGTTGGCCATGATTTTTGACGGATTGGATGGCCGTATTGCAAGAATGACAAATTCTTGTAGTGCGTTTGGTGCGGAATATGACAGTTTGGCGGATATGGTTTCTTTTGGATTGGCACCCGCCTTATTGATGTACCAGTGGGTGTTGCATGATTTTGGCAAGCTGGGCTGGTTAGTCGCTTTTATATACACAGTGGCCGCCGCACTTAGATTGGCACGTTTTAATACTCAAGTTGGTGTGGCAGATAAACGTTATTTTCAAGGTTTGCCCAGCCCCGCAGCGGCGGCATTGTTGGCCTGTCTGATATGGATGGTTGAAAGTAATAGTGAATATCTTGAAACGGTCGTTGACGGACTTCCTGCATTAGTGGGAGTTACAGCATTAGTATTAACGGCTTTTGCCGGAGTCATGATGGTCAGTAATGCCCGCTTCAATTCTTTCAAAGAGTTTAATCTAAAAGGTAAAGTGCCTTTTATGACGTTACTGGTCGTTGTTTTAGTGTTCGTTATTATTACCCTTCAACCAGAGATCTTGTTGTTTATAATCTTCTTTATCTATGCCTTCTCAGGGCCCGTTGTCACTTTATTAACATTAAAGAAAACGCGTGCTTTACGTCAAAAAAATCGAGAAGAACACCGGTCAGCAGAAAACAGTGCCATGAGTTCTTCAGAAGAATCCGCAGAAGACTCTCCTACTAAAGTGGTCAACGAAGCGACAGAGGGTGAACAAGAAGTTTCGATTGAAACTGCGGTAGAAGAATCCGCTGAGAAACCAGATGTCAGCAGTGGAGATAAGGCATGAAAGATCATTTAATTATTTTTGACACAACCTTACGTGATGGAGAACAAAGCCCAGGCGCTTCAATGACTAAAGAAGAGAAGGTGCGTATTGCGAAGCAGTTAGAGAAGTTACGTGTCGATGTGATTGAAGCCGGATTTCCCGCCGCAAGTCAGGGAGATTTTGACTCGGTGCATGCCGTAGCTTCGGTCGTCAAAGACAGTACTATTTGTGGTTTAGCACGTGCGGTTGAGAATGATATTCGAAAAGCGGGTGAAGCGATTAAACCGGCAAACTCGGGTCGAATTCATACTTTTATAGCCACTTCCCCTATTCATATGGAGAAGAAGTTACGTATGACCCCTGATGAAGTGGTTGAACGTGCTGTTTGGGCGATTAAGCGGGCACGTGATTTTACAGATGATGTTGAGTTTTCACCTGAAGATGCGGGGCGTTCAGACGTTGATTTTCTGTGTCGTGTGATTGAAGCCGCGATTAATGCTGGCGCAACCACTATTAATATTCCAGACACTGTTGGTTATAGTATGCCTCATCAGTTCGGTTCGCTATTTAAAGAGTTAATTGAGCGTATTCCAAACTCAGATAAGGCTATCTTTTCAGCGCATTGTCATAACGATTTAGGCTTGGCTGTTGCGAACTCCTTAGCGACTGTGCGTAATGGTGCTCGTCAAGTTGAATGTACTCTCAATGGTTTGGGAGAGCGCGCGGGAAATACAGCGCTAGAAGAGGCTGTGATGGCGATTAAAACGCGTCAAGATGTGTTTGACGTGGATACGCGTATCAACACTAAAGAAATTCTAGCCGCTTCTCGTTTAGTTTCGAATATCACAGGTTTTGCAGTGCAACCTAACAAAGCTATTGTGGGTGCCAATGCCTTTGCTCATGAGTCAGGGATTCATCAAGATGGTGTTTTGAAACATCGTGAAACCTATGAGATTATGCGAGCAGAGGATGTTGGCTGGAGCACCAATAAAATGGTGATGGGCAAGCATTCTGGCCGAAATGCATTTAAAACGCGTCTAGAAGAACTCGGAATGGTCTTTGAAACGGAGCAAGAGCTAAATGATGTTTTTGTCCGTTTTAAAGAGCTTGCGGATCGTAAACATGAAATTTATGATGAAGACCTGCAGTCGCTAATCACCGACAATTCTAACCAACGTGTTGAAAATGAAAGCTATCGTTTGATCTCTTTAAAGGTTTCTACTGAGACAGGTGAAGCTTCTAAAGCGGAAGTTACCTTGTGGGTTGAAGGTAAAGAGCTTAATGCGGTTGCCGAAGGTGGCGGAGTGGTTGATGCTACCTTTAAGGCGATTGAGTCTTTGGTGAAATCAGGGGCTTCATTGGAGTTATATTCAGTGAGCAACGTGACCAATGGCACAGATTCATTGGGTGAAACCTCTGTGCGCTTAGAGAAGGGCGGTCGTATTGCCAATGGCCAAGGGTCAGATACGGATATCGTACTTTCATCTGCTAAGGCCTATATCAACGCGCTTAATAAAATTTGTGGTAACTCTGTCAAGGAACACCCGCAAGCGTCAGTCTAGCCAATAATATCCAGTATCTCTTTTAAACCCCGGCACTCTATTGTTGGGCGTTTAGTTCTTAATTTTTAGTCTCAGGTAACCGCTATTTATATTTCTAAGGATTTATCCTCGTTTATGAGTAGCGGTTCACTATTGAAGGTTCTCCATGTCTAAAACAGTCTTTTCGAGTGCGCTATTCGAGCAAATGGGCGGGGTTAATTGGTCGACCAGGCCTGGTAGTCTTGAGTTTTATCCGCAGAGCCGTGATGGGGTCGAATCCAAACGTGAACAAGCGGTTGATGGTCTAGCCATAGAGCTCTCTTTAAATCCTGGAAGCTTTGGTGCCGAGATATCGGATGATGTTATTCCGCTAGAGGAGAGTCCTGAACCTCATGCTGATAATTCTGAATCTCTCTTGGCGACGCCTCAGCCCTCTCCCTTGCAAGCAGTCGCTCAGGCGGCACCAAAAGCCGTTATTGAAAAAGCTACTACCGAAACACCGTCATTGCCTTTAGATAATAGGTCGAATGTCGTTGTCGTGGGGGCTGGCCTGGATGCCGTTTGGCAAAATGATGAGACCCAGGCCTGGCAGCTTTGGCAAAACATTATGCTGGCGTTCGATTGGGATGAGTCGCGGATGACTTTCTTCGATACATCCCATCTCGTTTCAGAAGAGATGATTTTTACCACGATGGAAGAGATTATTGGTCTTGGAGTAGATTGGGTCTTGACGATGGATGATGAACATCCGATCTCTGAGCAGTTGGTTGAAGGAGTGCATGTGGTTGCAGTACCTGATTTAGAATCAATGTTGTCTGATCCTTATGCAAAGCAGAATTTTTACCATGCAGTGGTTGAGCTGAGTAATCAACTTTAATGTTTTTATCTCTACCGTTTAACGGTTCTTAAGTTAGGTTTTCAAATTGTCTAAATTCAGTTATGTTCAAGTGCTGCAAGATGCCGATTTACCTTGGGTAATGTCGGTTGAAGAGCGTGCTTATGATTTTCCTTGGACGCTAAGGGGATTTGAAAATAGCCTGGAGCAAGGTTTAAATTATCTATTCAAAAGCGAGGATAATAAAAATCTAGGTTATTGTTGTCTGCTCCCTGTGTTGGACGAAGCGACTGTGATGAATGTGTGCGTCGCGCCAGAATATCAAGGTAAGGGGGTCGCTCGGCTGGCCTTGGAGCAGATTCTTGCAAAACTTAAAGAGAATAGTTTCCAGATTGTATTTTTAGAAGTGCGAATCTCTCATGAACCTGCGATTAAATTATACCAATCACTTGGGTTTTCTGAAGATGGTTTGCGTAAGGGATATTATCGTTCTCAAGTTTGGGATGAGGAGGCGATGGAATTGGTTGAAGAGCGAGAGGATGCGATTTTAATGTCTTGTTCTTTGGTCGATTAACGGCTCTGTCAGCTTGGTGCTAAAAGTGAGATAGCATTAGATTTTTAGTTTGATTTGATTTTGAATTGCGTCACGAGAGGTTTTTGTAAAATTCTCGTGACGGCTCGAACGAGTTAGTTCTAGTTTAAGGGGTCGACTTAACGACGTAACTCAGTAGGGATTGTTTTAGCAATAGTTTGTGCCATTTCTTTAAAGAGTTTTGGGTTAGCTGCCATAATATTGCCGCTTTCTAAAAAGTTTTCCCCGCCCGTGAAATCGGTCGCTAATCCACCTGACTCTAATACCAATAAAGAACCGGCTGCGATATCCCAAGGCTTTAGGTTAAATTCCCAATAACCATCGACTCTGCCACAAGCCACATATGCAAGATCTAGCGCCGCTGATCCTGCACGACGAATTCCAGAAGTTGAAGTCATAAAGGCTGTAAGGCTCTTCATATAAGAATCCATGTAGCTGAAATCTTTATACGGGAAGCCGGTTGCCAGTAAAGAGTTTTCTAAGGTAAGTTGCTGGCTAACGCGGATACGGTGGTTGTTTAAGAAAGCACCACGTCCACGGGTAGCTGTAAACATTTCATCACGAACAGGATCAAAGATAACCGCGTGCATTATTTTGCCTTTTTCACGTATCGCGATAGAGACGCAGAATTGTGGGAATTGGTGTAAGAAATTGGTCGTGCCATCTAATGGGTCAATAATCCATTCGACATCGGAAACGCCACGAATACCTTTCTTGCCTTTTTTAATGCCACTCTCTTCCGCCATGATATGGTGTTCAGGGTAATATTTTTTAATGGTTTGGATAATAGTGTTTTCAGCTTCTCTATCCACCTCGCTGACATAATCATTTTTTCCCTTTTGTTCGACATTTAATTGGTCGATACGCGAGTAATGATGCATGATGTTTCCACCAGCGGCGCGTGCTGCAAGGGTGGCGATATTGAGTAATGGGTGCATATTAAGCCTTTAGTATGATTGAAGCAGGGTGCTTATTGTTGATTGAACGGTTAAAATGCTTGGATACGACGGCAAGAAGTCCGGCAATTCACACGAATAAATAGATTATAACGGAAAGTGAGCATGATAGAAGACTACAGTCTTAACCCAGGGTTAGCGAATATTAGAGTGGTACTCATTGAAACGTCTCATCCAGGCAATATTGGGGCGGTTGCACGCGCCATGAAAAATATGGGTTTGAGTCAATTGGTTTTGGTTAAACCTAAGAATTTTCCGAGTGTAGAGGCTTCTGCCAGAGCCTCGAGTGCGGCGGATGTACTTAATTCTGCAAAGGTAGTTGACTCTTTGGATGAAGCGTTGGTTGGCACGAAGTTAGTGGTAGGGGCGAGTGCTCGATTAAGAAAGGTTTCATGGCCACAGCTAGATGTCCGAGAAACCGCTGCATTGGCGATGGAAACAGTCTCTGATGGTGCTGTGGCATTGGTGTTTGGTCGTGAAAACTCTGGGTTAAGTAATGCAGAAATGGATAAATGTCATTACCTGGCACACATTCCAACGAATCCTGTCTATTGCTCTCTGAATATCAGTGCCGCTGTTCAAGTGTTTGCTTATGAGTGCTTGATGGCCGCGCAAATTACATCAAAGTCAGAGAAAGGTGCTCGTAGTCAGTTAGCGAATACTGAACAGTTGGAGGGTTTTTACGAGCATCTATTTCAGGCATTGCAAGATATCGAGTTTTTAGACCCTAATAAAAATGCACGTTTTATGCGTCGTATACGTCGTTTATTTAATCGTACGGAGTTGGATAGGAAAGAGATTGATATCTTACGTGGGATTTTAAGTGCAGCCCAAAGAAAGGCAGGCAAAGAGCCTGCTTATAGCAAAGTAATAGCAACCAAATAGGAGAACCGAATGTTCGAAAAAATACGTTCCGATGTGCGTTGTGTTTTTGAAAGAGACCCCGCAGCCCGAAATACGTTTGAAGTCTTGACAACCTATCCTGGGTTGCATGCCATTTTGTGGTATCGACTCACGCATTGGCTCTGGAATAAAGGCCTTAAATGGTTGGCTCGTGTCATTTCGATGCTTTCGCGTTGGCTCACTGGTATTGAGATTCATCCAGCCGCTAAGATCGGTGACCGTTTTTTTATTGATCACGGTATGGGGGTGGTGATTGGTGAGACGGCTGAAATTGGTGACGATTGTACCTTGTATCATGGCGTGACATTGGGAGGTACCTCTTGGGTAAAAGGCAAGCGCCATCCTACCTTGGGCAATGGTGTTGTCGTCGGAGCAGGCGCAAAAGTTTTAGGACCAATTGAGATTGGTGATAACGCACGTATCGGCTCTAATGCGGTCGTAGTTAAGTCAGTCTCTGAAGGTAAAACTGTGGTCGGTATTCCAGGGCGAGAGGTCGAGCAGAGAGGCAAAGACCTAGAAACACGTCGTGCTAAAATGGCTGAGAAAATTGGCTTTGATGCCTATGGTGTCGGTCAGGAGATGGCGGATCCTGTCGAAAAAGCAATTTACAGTCTTTTGGATCATATTCAAGTGCAGGATGAAAAATTAGAAAAAATGGCGCAGGCTCTATCGAAAATAGGCGGGGAAACCATCGAGATGGACTTGCCTAAATTGGATGATGTGGTTTTAGAACCAAGTGATCCTGTGCAGGCGGCACACTTAAAATCTGCAAAATAGTCTTTTGTGGACTATTTTAATAGGTTAAAGATAACGATAATACTTGAGTTGTTTAGTAGGTTATTATAGAATTCGTTGATTAATTGAATGACAGTTAACTATTATCTTAATTTAGGCTTATTATGAAACTTACATCTAAAGGGCGTTATGCGGTGACCGCCATGCTTGATATCGCATTAAATCAAGTTAAAGGGTCAATTACCTTGTCTTTGATTTCAGAACGTCAAGGCATTTCTCTTTCTTATCTAGAGCAGTTGT
>VCMI01000206.1 GCA_006222135.1 Thiomicrorhabdus sp.
ATTCTGAGCCAGGATCAAACTCTTCAGTTTAATCTTGCTTAAGTTTATTTAATGAGCACTTCTGCTCTAACACTCGGAATTGACAAGATTTTGCATGGAAGGATTACTCCTACCTGATATTTGCATATCTACATAATATTGTCGTTTTCGAGATTTTTTATATCGTCACTCACTTAAGGAGTTTCCACATAAATTATCTCTGAATTACCTGATTTTTAAAGAACTTAGGTCTCTTCGGAAAGAGAAGCAAAATCGTTGCTTTTCTCCCCGGTAAGCCGCTCATTATAGGTTGTTTCGTCTTTGTTTGTCAATCATTATTTTCAAATGATTTCCAAACAATTTAAACCAGATCCGAAGATCTTCTATAACAATCGACCCGTTGCAAACTCCTTAAAAAGTGTGTTTGCTTCGGAACGGGGCGTATTCTATCTAATCTAAGAAACTACGCAAGTGTTATTTCAATTTATTTATGACTTTTTTATGACTTTCTCTTAAAACCCTTATGAACGACCACTTACCCAGAGGTTATCCACAGAGTTATGCACATCTCTGTGTTTTACTCCCTGCTTTTTGGGATTTTCGCCTGCCTTAAACGTTGGATAAAAACCCCTAGATGCTTTGGTTCAACGATCTACAATCAATTAAAACCAAACCCTAGAACCAAAAAACACCGCAATAAATGCGGTGTTTTTGGTTTTTTTACAAGATGACCAGGCCTGGTCATCTTAATAAGTCTAATTTAAGACATATATAAGAGTATTTTTAATAGAACAGATCCGTCTAGATAATAAGTCAGGTTAAGAGTGTTTATACAGCCACTCAACCTTACCATCGCCCCTGGCTTATAAAAGTGGATAAAGTAGGATTGTTTTGTACCATTATTTGCGCCCAATCGGGCATCTTCTCAGCGGAATCACCTTTCACGGAAAGCTTTACATCATAAGTGTGATTCGCTCTTATTCTGACACGCCCTTTTAATTGCCAACCATGCTCTTGAGCACTTAAATTCAATAGCACAGTTTGTGCTTCCATACTAGGCACCACTGTCAGTACTGGGAAATCCATGCCTAAAGTGGAGAGTGAGCGTATTTGAAACTGACCACTGGCTTTCTGAGGCCACATAGTTGAAGGATCTAAAGCTACTTCTATATCACTTGCATTCACTTGACCTGTTGCTGCAAGAGTGGCTAAACCTGCTAGTGATAATGTCTTAATAAGTTTTTCAATATCGAGACTACCCTGAACACCCGATATAAAAAATGGCTTCTCTATTGAAAATACGTCTCTTGTAATATGAAAGTCGATTTGACTGTTTTCAGCCAGCGACCATTTCTGTTGACTACCGATAATGCCTTTCAACAGAGAAGATGAATCAATGTCCCATTCTAAATCCCCTAAACTTAACACCCCTCCCGGCGTTTTATTTAAACGCATGGAAATGGCCATTTCACCATCCCAAACAGAACCTTGAACCGCCTCAATCAACCACGGTTTAGGAATCTGTTTTTGCAGTACGGGTTGAGTAATTAACCAACTCGCAGGCAGATGATAGAGTATGGAAAACACCAGCATAAGCGTAAATAATAGCACCATCCAAAAGCGGCCAAGCTGAATACTGTCAGCCTGCTTATTCTTGGACAGACCTTTTATCAATGCGGACATCACTGTACAACCTCAAATTCTACTCGGGCTTTCGCAAACCCTGCCTTAATTGGCATTAACTGAATATTCTTGGCAATCAGGCCTTGTGACTCTAACTTGGATAACCAACGAAGAAAGCGCGGTGCGTTTACTTCATTAAAGCTGACGGTAACGCCCTTAGCAGTCAATTGAAGCTCTTGCATTTGATGCATTAGATTTTCAGACTTTAATTCATCTTGCACAAAACGCATTAATTCTGTTTTGGTCTGAATGTCTAACCGCGGACTTCCTACAGTCTGTTGAGTCACAAGGGATGCCTGTTGATTCAGCCAAACCCATTCATTTGAAGATTTTTCAACCGCCAGCTTCATGCGATCATTTTCTGACTGAATGGGGAACCATATCAAGCTATAGAACAATACGAAGGTTAAAAAAACCATCAACAGAGTCACTAACTGTTTTTCGCGCTGCGCCAGATTTGACCAGGACTGTTTAATCTGCATCCACATAAAAAACTCCTTCCACTAACACAGGGGTCACATTCTTAATTTGTAAGGAAATTTTTCCTGAAACCTCATCAGACTTCAAACGTGCATTTAAATCCTCCAAATTTTGCGTTTCTAGGGACTCTACAAAAATGGTTAACCGTCCTGACTGATGTCCTTTAATACTCGAGCCCTTTAGATCCCATTGTATTTTCTGAATCTTTACCGCCGGAAACAACTTAAATGCACTTTCGATTTCATACATCAATTGACTAGGCCCAATCGCAACAGAGCGATCTATGTGATTTATTCTATTTTTTGTTTGCACTCGAATATTAACGCGGTTTCGGATAATAAGTGCAATTTGGAAATAGGAAGAGCCAGTTGAGTTAAACTCGAAGGCTTTTCCCGACCAAGAGAATTGCAAAATGAGTTATAACCAACTGACCGAGGGTCAAAGATACCAGATTTACGCATTATTGAAAGAGGGATTTTCGCAAAAAGCGATTGCCGACAATATTGAATGCCATCCCTCAACCATTTGCAGAGAATTAAAACGCAATAGAGGCAAGAAAGGCTACCGTCATAAACAAGCTAATAAGCTGGCAGTAGAAAGACGGCAAACGGCGCATAAATCCCTAAAGTTGACTCAACCTGTCAAGGACTGGATCAGCCAACTTATTGAACAGGATTTAAGCCCACAGCAAGCCGTTGACTACCTCAAAAGCAATAAAGGAATTAGTCTTCATCACGAAACGGTCTATCAGTATATCTATCGTGATAAAGCCAATGGAGGCCAATTACATCAGCATTTGAGAATTGCCAATAAACCCTATCGCAAACGTTACGGGAAAAATGACCGTCGCGGGCAAATCAAAAACCGTATCTCGATTGAGCAGAGGCCTGAAATTGTTGAGCAAAAGGCACGGATTGGTGATTGGGAAGGTGACACGGTTATTGGCAAAGGGCATAAAGGAGCCTTGCTAACACTTGTAGAGCGCAAGACCTCTCCTCTCAGTCGTCGTGT
>VCMI01000095.1 GCA_006222135.1 Thiomicrorhabdus sp.
TTTTTTTATGGATGATTGCTTTTAGTCGTTTCGGCTTGTTTGCGGTCGCCAAATTATTTTAGATATTGATTCAATCGAACTTCCCAACCTTTTAACCAACGAGACTCATTGCGTTCAGCTGGCGCTAATGTTACGCGTAACTGGAGGCGCTTTTTAGCCGCTATTACAAATTGTGCTAAATAGTCATCTTGCGAACTTTCTTCTGCAATATTCATCGCCCTCAGCACCGAAGCTAAACCCCAAGAGGTACCTTGATACTGCTCTTTTTCATTGAGACCAATACCTTTGAAGTTGAAATAATCAATCACAGCGAATAGGCCTTTTTTAAAACTCATCATCTTAGTTAAACGGAGCTGAATAATGACTTGCTGATTTAAGGAAAGTGATTGAGTTTCACTTAACCAGCGTTTTTGAAAAGCCATAACAATAAACTGGGCTTGTTGAGATTGGGTCTCTAACAGCCAGTCTCTAAGCTGTTGCAATTCATTATTTGACCAGGCCTGGTCAAATGCTTCTTTAGAAGACCAAGGTGCCACAAATTCAGATTGTGTAGACAACTCTGCTAACCAGCTTGGTGGCCGCTGAGTTTTAGAGACAAACTCAACCATCGCGGGAAAAGTCTCGATAAACATTTGATCAGCAGCGTATTGGGCAAGCTTGGGATGCCAAATAAAGTGGCCTATACCAAAGGAAGGAAATGTTTCACCCTTGCCCCAATAGGTTAAATACTTAGGTTTCCCAGCACACTCATTTTGATAAATTCGCCCTCCAATCCACTGGTAATCCGCTAGTGTTAATAATCTTAACTCAGCAAATGACTCATGAATTTGAGAAGATGAAGTGGTAGAAGAATCTGACTTTACCACTGGGCTTATAACTAAGCCCAGGGCTAGAATTAAAGGGATAGGTTTTAAAAAAAAGCGACTAAACAGCGCAGGAGAATGCATTAAATTCTAATCAAGTAGCTTAGTGGCTAAGAAACCATCCATATGTTTAATCATGCCTTTGTACATTATAGGTAATTCAGGCACGACTGAAGCTTGCACAAAATCTAACGCTAATAGGCTTTCAGACCATTTCGCCAGTTTTGGCGTATTCTCTAGTAGATCAATACCAGTATGCTGTTTGATAAAACTCAAACGCATTAACATCGGTGCATAAGCCGCATCAATCATATTGAAAGTTTCGCCATTAAAGTAAGTTTGTCCTGAATGAACGGTTTCTAGCTGTCCCAACTTTTGCAAAATAACGGCTTTTTTCTCATTAGAGAGCGTTTCATCTTTTGACGTCACCATCGGATGTATTGCGAATAAGATATCACCGCCAAAACTAATCCAGGCACGATTTTTAGCTTTCAATAAAGCATCTTCAGGCTGTAAACTTGGTGGCGTAATTTCATCGACATACTCTTGAATTACTGACGATTCAAACAGTACTTCATCACCTACTTTTAAAACCGGTACTTGGCCTAAAGGTGAAATGTCTTTAAACCATTGCGGCGGATTAGACAGGTCAATATAAGTGATATCAAAATCAATGTTTTTCTTCTTTAAAACAATCACCGCACGCTGTACGAATGGACACAGTTTAAAGCTAATAAGTTCCAATTTTTGTGACATGATTTAGCCTTTGTTAAGTTATTTAATAAGTTATATTCATCATACATTTTAGCCATCCCTTTTAGAACCCCCCTGTCTTAATTTGAGCGGTTGGGGCAGGATCTAAAGCGGCGTTCCAAGAACCAAAAAGCCCAATGAATCATACACTGAGTCATTGGGCTTCATTCGGATTATTAGGAAGTGAAAAAAATTAAGGGGACTTAAATCTTATCATCTTGAACTAACTGCTCGAATTTCTGATAAAGGGTCTCTTTGTCTTCTATGTGATCAGGATCCGTAATAATGCAATCTATCGGACAAACACTGATACACGTTGGCTTATCATAAAAGCCAACGCACTCGGTACAGAGGTCAGAGTCTATTTCATAGATTTTATCACCCAAATAAATCGCGTTATTCGGGCATTCAGGCTCGCACATATCACAGTTGATACAGCTTTTAAGGATTTTTAAAGCCATAAACGACTACCTAGAGACTTTAGCTGAAGCACGATTAATTAGGTCCTTCGCATCTTGCTGTTCTTTAACCTTACGGGCTCCTGAGTCACGCTTAACATCACCACCCCATGACTCATTACGCATAACCAAACAGAACTTAAGCATCTCTTCAGAAACGTCTTTAAATGGGTTTGGAATACGAACTATCCACCCAGAACCCAAAGCACACTCTACAGGTACGTCATGCTGATTAAGCAAACTAGGTAGTACCATTGATACATTACCGACTGGGCTCATTAGCTCTAGAGAATCACCGACACAGAATTTGTTTTTAACATCGACTTCTAAATAGCTTTCGCCACCTTTTTCACCGACAGAAGTCACTTCACCCACAAAACGCTGACGATCTGACTTAGACACACCATACTCATAGTTCTGGTATTCAGAATGCACATGGCGACGCAAGAAACCTTCGGTATAACCACGACTGGCCAGGCTCTCTAAATCTGTCATTAGAGTGGTATCAAATGGCTTACCTTCTAAGGCGTCATCAATGGCCTTACGGTAAACCTGAGCAGTACGCGCCACATAGTAGTGAGACTTAGTACGACCTTCGATTTTCAAAGAATGCACACCGATAGAGACCATCTCTGGAATCAATTCAACCGCTCGCAAGTCTTTAGAGTTCATAATGTAAGTACCATGCTCATCTTCAAAAGCAGGCATAAACTCACCTGGTCGCCCTTCTTCTTCAAGTAGCATCATCTTTTCAGTGGTTTCACCTTCACCCAAAGTCGGCGCTTGCGTCTCTTGTGCATCCTCAACATCCGGATTTACATAAGAATCGACACGAGGCACATTGGTTTCAATGGTCAAATCAGTGATATTATCGATATTGGCAACTTCAATTCTTGGTACACCGACGGCATCACCCGTCACATCTTCTTTTGCTTCATAGGTGTTGTAGTTCCAACGACAAGCATTGGTGCAAGTCCCTTGGTTAGCATCACGTTTATTGATGTAACCTGACAACAAACAACGACCTGAATAAGCGATACATAAGGCACCGTGTACAAACACTTCCAATTCCATTTCTGGCACTTTTTCATGGATTTCACGAATTTCTTGCATAGAAAGTTCACGTGACAGCACCACACGGCGTACTCCGTTTTGATACCAAAACTTAACCGTCGCCCAGTTCACTGCATTTGATTGCACAGAAAGGTGAATCTCCTGCTCTGGATATTTTTCATGCACCATGGCAATCAGACCCGGATCAGACATAATCAAGGCATCGGGTTTCATGTCAATTACCGGCCCAATGTCTTTCATATAGGTGTTTACTTTAGAGTTATGCGCGGCGATATTACTCACCACATAAAACTTCTTACCCAATGCGTGCGCGCGCTCAATGCCTATTTTCAAATTCTCTTCATCAAATTCATTATTACGAACACGTAAGCTATAACGTGGCTGCCCTGCATAGACTGCGTCCGCACCATAGGCGAATGCATATTCCATATTTTTGAGGGTGCCCGCAGGCGATAGTAATTCTGACGTGTAAGTGTGCTCAAGGTTGTCTGCTTTCAAGGCAAATCTCCTAATAATGAGTTGATGAATATTTTAATAACTTGTTATAAAATTTAGCTGGGTATTCTACAACAATTTGGATAGTTTTTCTTGCCATAACAACCGCTTATCTTCAAATGTTATCGCAGCATAGGCTGGACTGGTGGAGGGCAGAGTGATAAAAACCAACTCTTTCGAGAGTCTTTGTTTTTTAAGCACTTCTTTTTTAAACCATTTCTCGGCTGCCTGCCCATTAAAAGCGATGATTTTTAACTGCGGGTAAGTTTGTAAAAGCGATTCAAAATCATTAGCAAGCGGCTGTTTAATCGCGCTGTCCAAGCTACCAGGTCGCTGGCAACTTTGCAGAACATCCCATAAAAGAATGCCTTTCTCATCACAAGCCTGCTGTTTATCAGCGATAGAAACCAGGCTTCTTGAAACCAGTGATGCAATAATGGGCCAAAAGGCATTACGCGGATGTGCATAATAAAAGGCTTGATCGATAGAGACCACACTGGGCATAGTGCCTAAAATAAGTATTTTAGGTGAACTTGGAATAATGGGTTCAAAGCCGATACAAAAAGTCATACAAAATTGGGTTCCATTAGACGATCAACAATTTAACCAGGCCTGGTACATCCTGCGGCATTAAAAAACCATGCGAGCGCAGGGCATGTCCTGCGGCTTTACAAAACAGTGTGAGCGCAGGATCAAACAATCAATCGCAGTCATTTAATTAAGTTAACTATTCTAAATCATCTTTTAGAGAAAACCTCATTGACAGGCATAGAAATCGACCTTAAATTGATTACAGGTTTAAAACGACAACAAGTTCCTCAGGGTAAAGATAGACAATTTTTAGCGACAGGTTTAGACTGAAATGATTGTAATCAACGTACTGATTTTTTAATAAAATCAGGTAGATTAAATTAAGTCAGCAACTCTATATAGTATCACAAACGACTTCTCAAAAAATGGATGTACATTATGAATACTTCAGCAGAGCCTCTTGAATACATTAAGTATTTCAGCCAAGTTGGCATAGAGGACATCCCCATTGTTGGTGGCAAAAATGCCTCACTCGGGGAAATGTACCAAGCACTGACACCACAAGGGATTCAGTCGTCGTGT
>VCMI01000096.1 GCA_006222135.1 Thiomicrorhabdus sp.
AAGACACGAAGTTTTTTTAAAGGTTTTAAAAAGTGACCAGGCCTGGTTAAACTAGGAAAATCTTAAAATGAAGGGTTGTAGTAGAATCATTTCCAACTCAATTGAAATAATGCCCACGTAAATTCCAGCAAAACTCTGCCTAACCAAAGAGCCTCTACCAATGACCAAACATAGTATTCATTCAACTCATTTATTCAATATTAATGATTTAATGCAAAAAAGAAAACAATTGCTCGAATTGATTGCCAAAGGTGAAAGGAATATTAAGCAAGGAAAAACCCTCTCTCATGAAAAGGCTAAAGACAGACTCACTAAATTGAAATGAACATTTAACAAAACTTCATTAATATTATTTAACCTTCGTGTCTTCGCGCCTTCGTGTTCAATTTTTAACCACAAACACCGTAACAACTAATAACGTTCGCTCAACTCTTTCACTAGCTTGATTCGATAATAATAAGGCACTTTTTGATTAATCATAAATGCAAATGGATACCACTCTTGGTCGGCATGGATATACCCTGCCAAGGTACTCACGCCAAACAATGTGCCTGATTTAGCAAACACATTTTGTTCAACCTCAGGTAAAAGATGTCGCCAGGGTTTGAAGGCATTTAATACGTCTATGAGCTGCCTTGGCGATAGACGGTTCTTTCTCGAAAGCCCAGCACCATCTTCAATATGAAAATCACTCCAGCCGAAAACAGTCGTTAAGCTCTGCTGATACATTTGAGCGACTGAATGTTCATCGGCAGAGCCCGCAATCAGCTCGGCACTTAGGTTTAATGCCAGCTGATTCGCCACAAAATTAGTGGAATACAACATCATCGGACGGACTATATCTTCTAACGTCCTACTATTTTCATGTAAATACAACAGCCTCGAAGATGAGTTCAACTGGCTTTGGGTCTCACTTGCTAAGCGCATCCTTTCAGATTGAGTTTGCCAACTAACTTTGGAACCAACAGCAATCCCTTCATTGCGCAGAAAGGCATTCAATAGCTCTGCAAAGTAACGTTGCCCTAGTCGTACATTTGCCCCCAAATTAACGCGTTTAATAAGGCCTTCAGGCGCTTCTTTAAAATTCGTAATGTTCTGAGCGACTTGCAAGGCCGTCAACGTCATGGGCGTTTGAGGCTCGGCGGACTCAAATCCTGAGGACGTTTTACGAATATAAACCGTATTAAAATTGACGGCTAAAGCGGAAGGAATCGCATCATAGGGGTTATCACTGTCGCCAGCACCCGGCATATTGAGATGGGTCGCAAAATAGGAGGTATCCAATTGGATACCTGACAATGCGTGAATACCCCGTTCTTTTAGGCGTTTTGCCACCGCTTTGGCGATTAAAAGTAATTCTTCAGAGACTAAAAATGGATCGCCATAGCCTTTCACTAGCAATATGGGCGCAATGGATTCATTTGTGACACGGCTCGAGGAAGCCTTACCTTCCACCAATGAGAAGGCCGTTTTAAAACGGTAATCTTCACCCCAATGGCGTAACGCCAATAAAGCCGTTAAGAGCTTGGTGGTGGAGGCGGGGATAAAATGGTGCTGTGAAGATTTAGACTGCAATACACCAGCTCGTCCATTAAGCAGTAAAATCCCAGCCTGATCCAACTGATTAAAATAACTCAGTTGAGGACCAACCATGGAGGCCGAAGCTGATTGCTCTGCTTGCGTTTGAATAGGCACAGCAATACAAAGCGTCAAGACCGCTGCCACCATCCAATTACGTAGTTTGTAACTCATCGCCCCACTTGCACCTTCGTAACTCTCACTAGATTAATTCAACCCTATCCATTCTATTCTCTCGTCTCAGCCAGGCTTAATAACCAATACATCATATTATAGAAAGCAATTTAAACACTCACAATAGACAATTACTTTAAGATAGTCACTATTCACATTAACATGATTCAAACTATGTCAGAGACCAACACACCTTCATCACATGCTATTGCCACTCTTGCTATAAGCAATTCAACAGAACCTAAAGCCGCGCAGCTTTTGAGTGAGCGATTCAAATTACCCATCGACCTGCATCACTCTGCCGAAATGACGTTAGGTTGGCACTTGGTTAAAAAAGACACTATTCCAAAACTGGCTCTGCTCCATAAGGAGAGCGGCCCGGTCTTTATTGATTTTATCTCGGGCAAAAAAGCCCATCGTCGCCATTTTGGTGGCGGTAAGGGTCAACCTTTGATACGCGCCATGGGAAAAATTAAGGAAGGCGTTCCGACTATCTTGGATGCAACCGCAGGTATGGGTGGTGATAGTTTTGTCATCGCATCACAGGGTTTTAAGGTAGTGATGGTTGAACGTTCTATTGCGGTCGCGGCACTGTTAGAAGATGCTTTAAAGCGCGCTCTAGACAACTTACAAAATTTATCACCTGAAGCCTCCGATCCAGAACTGCTCTCTATCATTATGAATATGAGCTTAGTACAAGCCGATTCTGCAGAGTATCTTTTGTCACAAAAACCGATCGTTGATGTGATTTATATGGATCCGATGTATCCGGAGAAGAAAAAGAGTGCGGCGACTAAAAAAGAGATGAAAGCCTTACAAAACTTGGTCGGCCCTGACAGAGACAGTGAAAACTTACTGCAAGCCGCGTTGCAAACGGCTGCTTATCGAGTAGTCGTTAAGCGTCCTAAAAACGCGCCTATTATTCAACTTAAAAATCCACTGTTAAAACCTTCAGCTGAGATTTTCAGCCCCAATACACGCTATGATATTTACTCTATTAAAGCCCTAAAAGCGGCCGGCTTGCTATAAAACCTATAAACATGGTGTTCGTTTCAAGGGTCAAGCAAGCAACTTTGAATTTGACCAGGCCTGGCATGTCCTGCGGCTTTACAAAATCATGTGAGCGCAGGGTTAAATACCTCAAACCAAAGAGGCACGAAGATTCCTAAGAGCCTAAAGATTAAAATTCGAAAATCTTCACAATCTATCTTTATCTCTTAAAACTTCGTGTCTCTGTGCCTTCGTGGTGATTCTTTTAAAAAGGTTCACTCGGTAATATCAGTCTTTTTTCAATTCAAGCACTCGATTATAGATGGGCTTTTCTTAATACCTGCATAGTCCGCAACAATGGCAGAGATCTGTTTGACAGGTAGATTCTGCTTCAATAGCGTCAGAATCAACTCGTCCATTGTCGATAACTCAACGACCTCTTTCTCCTCAGCTCCCCCCACCATAAAGACGAATTCACCGCGAACCTTACCCGAGTTTTCCGTGAAATATTCCACTACCTCGGCAATCGTACCCGAGACGAACTGTTCAAACTTCTTGGTCAACTCTCTCGCCACCACCATCTCACGCTCAGGACCAAAAGCAGTCTGAAAATCCGCTAGGCTGGCAACGACTCGGTGCGGTGATTCATAAAAAACTAAAGTCCGAACATCTTCAACCAATGTCGCCAACACCGCTAACCGTTTATTCGATTTTGCCGGTAAAAAGCCCTCATAACTAAAGCGAGCTGTCGGTAAACCTGCCGCACATAGGGCGGTAATGACGGCACTAGGGCCGGGAATTGGCACCACATCAACGTCACTTTCACGCAATAACTTCACCAAGTAGTATCCTGGATCATTAATTAAAGGCGTGCCCGCATCTGAAACCAATGCGCCGTTTTCGCCATTACGAAGTTTTTCCAATAACTGCTCACTACGACTTTTTTCATTATGTTCGTGCAAACTGATGAGCGTTTTATTAATACCTAAGTTCTGCAATAGCGGTCGAGTGTGGCGCGTATCTTCTGCGGCGACCCAATCAACAGACTCTAATATTTCGACCGCTCTACGGGTAATATCTTTTAGATTTCCAATCGGTGTCGCCACGATATACAAAGTGCCAGTAACCCCTGAAACTGGAGTGGTGGAATGCGTCATAAAATGCCTTTTTGGAAAAAAATAAATAAAAAGCCGGATCTTGCAAACCGTTAGGTAGGGTTGCTATATAATCCAACTACATTAATTACGCTTATTCTATCTAAAATGAAAAAACTATTCCTTTTTATCTAATTCACAGCCTCCTTTTCGTCAGTTTGATTAGTCTTTCTGCCTGTACAGAGCAGCCGATTAAAAAAGCACCTGAACTGAAAGTCACGGCACACGTCATCAAAGCGGATGTCAAAGAAAGCTTGCCCACAGAAGAGTTGCAATCTTTTAGCCAAGACGAACTTCGGCTTCAGATTAAGCTGACTGCAGAGATGCAAGATTGGACGACTTACATTCAACTCAGCGATCATCTTTGGCATCAGAGTGATGAAGAGGTCCAGGCTCAGATTGAACAAGCCGTTTGGGATCAGCTCAAATATGTGGATACGGCAACGATTGATTCTTTGAGTCAACACAATGATTCAGGCGTCCGGGCTTGGGCTTTATTACTGTCTATTTTAAATGGCCCAGCTCAGCAACTTGAAGCGTCACTGCAAACTCTTTCGACCCACCGTACTGTAAACAACGATAATATCGCTATCTATCAGAACCATTTACTGCCAGAGTTACAACAGAAATTATCCGGTTTAGAAGCGGTTAAACAAATCGCCGTGTTACTGCCCTTTCAAGGAAAATACGAGCAGGTCAGCAAACAAATTCAAACCGGTATGTTGAAGGCTTTTTTCGCATCCAACCAATCGACCACACTTAAATTTTATGACAGCTTTCAACTCGACCAAGTCGAGGCTGTTTATCAACTCGCCAAACTGGAAGGCGCCGACTTTGTCATTGGCCCTTTGCGTAAAGAAGCACTTGAGCAACTTGCTCATATTGAAGATCCAAACATCCTCGCACTCAATAAAATTGAAGCGACAGCATTTTATCAATTCAGCTTTAAGTCGGCGGATGAAGTCTCGCAAATGATTACGTTATTCAACCAGCAAAACTATCGTCATATTGGCATAATGACGAACGATGGACGTTCGGAATTATCCAAAGCAAGCGCGCTACAGAAGGCCTGGCAAGAAAACCCACTACGCTCCGCGACCTTAAGCATCTACCCTGATGAAAGTCCAAAATTGCGAGATGCTTTAGAGACATTAATTAATGAAAAAACCAGCCACAAACGCTATAACACTCTGCGCTGGGCGATAGGCGAATCAGTTTCATTCTTTCCGAGAATGCGTCAAGATTTTGATGCCATTGTCATTCTCGATAATCGCAGTCGGATTGCCGTATTTAAACCGCAGTTCGAGTTCTTTGAGCTCAAGGTTCCAGTGTATGGTTCAACTCAACTTTCGCCAAAAAACTTACAAGAAAACCGCCCTTATGTCGATTTAAAAGGCGTCAAGTTTTTAACGTACCCAGCGGCACTTTATCCAGATAAACTCCATACACCGTTTGAGGCGTATGGTTGGGACAGCTTTGAACTGGTTTCACAAATGAACAAGATGCGAGTTGGTGCGATTCTAGACAACGGCAAGACCGGTTTATTGTCACTGCATAAACGTGAATTTTTACAGAAACTGGTCTGGGCGCAATACAATAACGGCGGCCTAATCGAACCGATGCCACCCCTTATTCCAACTGGACTTATTTTAAACCAGCCATAATTTTTCCATAAAATTCAGTCAATGGGAGTTAATAGCTCATGTTTGAGAAATGGTTAAAGCGTAAACCCCTCACTCAAGGCCAACAGAAAGAGCGACAGGCTCGAGTTTGGTTAGAGCAACACAACATTGAAATCATCGCCCAAAACTTCCATTGTCGAGGTGGTGAAATTGATTTGATTGGCTTGTCCGAACACTCTAAGCCTATTGGCCCCAACCATTCAGCGAAACAATCCCGCCTTATCTTTTTTGAAGTCAAATACCGAAAAAATAACTTGTATGGTCACCCTGCTGAGTTTGTCACGCCACAAAAACAACAGCGTATATTGCTCTGCGCACAGACCTTTTTACTCAAACATCCCGATTTAGCAACACTGCCTATGCAGTTCGATGTCATTACCTTTGAAGGGCACCAAACCAGTCCAGAATGGATTGAAAATGCCTTTGGGGCATAGTGTTTGCCTCGACACATATTCTATGTTCAATACACCCTACCTAAAGCCTCTAAACCAATAACGGCCTTCTTTGACACCCCCTGTTTACTTACTGCACTGGCAAAAACCTCTGTTAATAGGCCTTTCAAAGCATAAAAACAATAAGGAATTTACGCTCAGATTTTTCGTAAAACAACAATAAGACAATCATTTAATATAAAATGACGGCTAACCTTTTAAAGCCTCATTTTAAAACCTCACAGAAGCCAAGATGAATACCAACGCCAAACACTTTCAAAAGACCTTTATGGGATACATTATCCTTACCTGGATGTTGCCGCCTTTAATTGGCTTGAGTACTTTGATCTTTATCGATGCTTTTACGCTACCACAGATGGTTACTGTACTCACCAAGCCTTTAAAACCGCTATTTTTAGTCTTCGCTTTCGGAGTCTCTTTTTGGTATTTCTACCGTTATTCTCGTGTTTGGGTAAGTTACCTTGAAGCTCCCCACAAAAGCTTACAGCCTCAAGTAATCAATCGTATTAGACGTTTCTCAATGCACTATTGGGGAATGTTCTTAAGTTTTTTACTATTGGCGCCTGCAGCCATGATCATTGCCGCGGAAAGGTATACTGATTACATTGCCGAACCGATTGACTGGGTTCAAGTGCATCTAGTTGCGTTGATTATCTCCATCATTGTCGGCATACCTATTTTTATAAAAATATTCGACCTTCTTGGTAAAACCTTTAGCGACATTACTTTTAAACGCCCAGTTTTCACTATCAAGACACGTATATTTTTAATTGGGGCTTTAATGCCGCTGTTAATCGACTCCATGTTAGTGCAATATTATTGGACCAAAACTGGTTATTTCGGAGTTGATACCTTTGTGATCTGGCTCTTGTTAGAGCTATTAGCGATCGCAGGAGCACTGCTATTTGTAAAAAGCCTACAGCAATCCCTCAACCCATTAAATGCACTTATTAATGCGCCATTGGATTTAACCAATGAAATTTCCGAGTTGACTGTCACACCAGCTTCCACTGATGAACTGGGCGTTTTCGCCCACAAATTAAACAACTTACTGCATGAACAACACCTACAAAATGAACGCTTATCACTTGCCCTAAAATCCACCAAAACCGGATTATGGGAGTGGAATATTGAAACTGGTGTCTATTATTACAGTGATACCTATATCGAATTGCTCGGCTACTCGCCTCTTAAGACCCCGAAATATCGTAACGGCATTCATCCGGATGATTTTAAGAAGGCGGACGCCAAGTTAAGAAGACACTTAGAGCAAGAATCGCCAGCCTACAACTCTGAACTTCGAAAAAAGACCGCTCAAAGAGGGTATGAATGGTTTTATGAATCGGGTCAAGTTATTGAAAGAGATGCGTTAGGAAAACCACTTCGCCTGATCGGCACTCTACGTAATATCAGCCGACGTAAAAAATCAGAAGCCCTTATATTATCGCAAACCTACCGCGATGATTTAACCCAACTACCCAATCGTAAAATGTTTAATGATCGACTCGAGCAAGGCATCCTCGATGCCAAACATCATGGAGGTGCGTTGGCGGTCGTGTTTATCGATTTGGACAATTTCAAAGACGTCAACGATACATTGGGTCATAGCATGGGAGATGCTTTACTCATAGAAACGGCAAAACGTATTAGCCGATGTGTGCGTGATACCGATACAGTCGCGCGTTTAGGCGGAGATGAATTCACCCTACTTTTACCTGATCTCGATGAAGCGAATATCATAAATCGCATTTTATATGATATTCTCTGCACATTAAGAGAGCCATTTATACTGGATGCAGACAATAAACTGTTCATTTCGGCCAGTATGGGCGTGACCCTATATCCTGACGATGCCAATAATGCTGAAAGTCTGTTAAAGAACGCCGATCAAGCGATGTATGCCGCCAAAAACCTAGGCCGAAACCAGTATCACTACTACACTGAGTCCATGAGCCAAAAAGCTCAAGAGCGAATGGACCTAACCAAAAACTTACGCCTAGCACTGCAACATAATCAATTTGAACTCTACTATCAACCTATCATTAACCTCAATACCGGACAAATCATCAAGGCTGAAGCCTTAATCCGCTGGACTGACAACAACAACCAACTAATTCTACCATCTCAATTTATTCCGCTTGCGGAAGAAATCGGGCTGATTACTGAAATTGGAGAATGGGTATTCCAAACGGCTGTGCAGCAACTCAAGCAGTGGCGTGCAACCTATGACCCACAACTCAAAATAAGCATTAATAAGTCACCCAATCAATTTTCATGATAGTGCCCATATTGCCAGTGACTGGGCCGCATCCTTAAAACAAAATGGATTAGATAACCAAAGCGTCGTTATTGAAATCACCGAAGGTACTCTTCTAAATGCAAACGAAGATGTCAAAAACATTCTCTTGGAATATCGAGATGCCGGTATCCAAGTCGCATTGGATGACTTTGGCACAGGCTATTCCTCGCTCTCCTATTTGAATAAATTAGACATCGATTTTTTGAAAATAGATCGTTCCTTCGTACAAAATTTACAAGCCGACTCGAATGACTTAGCCCTTTGTGAAGCCATTATCGTTATGGCTCATAAGTTAGGCTTAAAAGTCATCGCCGAAGGCATTGAAACCCAAGGCCAGCAAGACCTACTTGTTCATGCTGGTTGTGATTATGGCCAAGGTTACTTGTTTGCCAAGCCCCTTCCTGTGGCAGAGTTTGAAAAACAGTTTGCCACATCATCAAAAAGTAACTTTCTGCTTCATTGACTCTTTTCAAGCGGAACGGCTCTCGCTTGAACCAGAAAGGCTCCATTTAAATAAGCTTAAGCCATCGTTTTGACCAGGCCTGGTCATTCGAGGCCTTCCTAGACTTAACGAAAACCTTTTATTTGCATTTTAGATGCACTCTATCTACATTCAATATAAGGCTCTATGTGATTTGTAGTGGGTAATGCGATAATAGCACCATGAATAGTACTACTTTATTTAGCATGGCTCTTGGCCTGCAATCGCCTTGGCAAGTGAATGACATTTCGTTTTCTGATGATGGAAGCACTCGCAAAGAGCTTCACCTACATATCGGTTTTGACCGAGGCTCACGTTTTCCAGATGAGACCGGTGTCGCCTGTCCAGTGCATGACACCGTGACACGTGAGTGGCAGCATTTAAACTTCTTTGAGCACCATTGTTTTTTGCATTGTGCTGTGCCGAGGATAAAAACAACCGATGGCAAAGTGGTGACGGTTGATGTGCCGTGGTCTCGCCCTGGCAGTGGTTTTACCTTGTTGTTTGAGGCATTTGCAATGGCACTCATTGAGCGGGAAATGCCGGTAARTCGAGTCGTGT
>VCMI01000097.1 GCA_006222135.1 Thiomicrorhabdus sp.
CGCAATCAGCATTAGGTATTGAGCCTGGACCTATAGTGTTTGGCAGGCAGTACAGTACTTAATGAATAGTTCTTATACCACCGGTACGGTTTTACCATTAGAGGGTGGGCGCAGTTTGCTCTAGCTTAATGTAACGGATAAAGTCAATTTACCAAAACCAAAATAATCCTTTTTAATATGGGATTTTTTTTGTATAAAGATGGGATGATTTTTTCTTTGAAAGGACAGCCCATTGCTGCGGCATTGTCTTTACTGATCTGACGTTCTTTTAAGTCTAACTCTGCATCAAAGCCATCACGCTCTACCCAGCCCTGAGTGTGTTGCAATAAAACATCGGCTAAGGCTTCTGTATGGTCAGTTCGGTCGTTTAAACATTTAATAAAACCAAATTTTTCACCACCAGCTTCTTCAAAATACTCACGGTTCTCTTCCCCAATCTCTTCAATAGTCTCTAAGCAATCGGCCGAAAAACCAGGACAAATGACTTGGATATCTTTAATGCCCAGGCCTGGTAAAGCTTTCACGGTCGCGTCTGTGTAAGGTTTAATCCACTCTTCTCTGCCGAAAATGGATTGGAAAGTGACCTTGTATTCCTCTTTAGATAAGCCCAACTCCTCAGCCACTAAACGCGAAGTCACGTGACATTCACAGTGGTAAGGGTCTCCATTATCTAAATAGCGTTGCGGTACACCGTGATACGACATGACTAATAGTTGTGGCTTACCGTTTTCAACTTGGAATTCGCGAATGCTATTCGCCAGGGCTTTAATGTAACCAGGATGGCGGTGATAGTGGTTTATAAAACGCAATTCCGGTAACCAGCGCCAAGTTTGTAACTCTGACGTCACGGCATCAAAAGTAGAGGCGGTAGTCGCTGCGGCATATTGAGGATACAAAGGTAATACCACAATACGTTGGCAGCCTTTGGCTTGTAGTTCTTGTAAGGCGCTGGCAATAGATGGGTTACCGTAACGCATGCCTAAAGCAAACTCGACTCGACCCTGAAAGAGAGGGCGAACTTTTTCTGAAATCGCATCAAGTTGGCGTTGTGCGATATTCAATAAGGGCGCGCCTAAGCCTTCAGTATGCCAAATCGTGCCATAGGCCGCCGCCGATTTTGCAGGTCGCGTATTTAAAATGATGCCATTTAAAATCAAACGCCATAGCCATCTAGCCGGTGGTGGCTCAACCACGCGGGTATCCATTAAAAACTCTTTTAAATATCGCTTTAAGGCTGCTTTAGTTGGTGCGTCAGGGGTCCCTAAGTTGGTAATAAGAATCCCCGTTGCGCTGTCAGCACCGTGTTGGTAGTTTTCAATGCCTTTATATAACAAAGCCTTTCTCCAGAAACGTTGAATAATGAATTGTATTTATTGTAGAGTAAAAGTAAATGATGTGGGAGGCTTTCATTAGTAGCCCGTCCTTTGTGCGTCAGTTTTAGAAGGGTAAATAGGGGGGAATAGCTCGGTATGTTTATCTGGCCATGTATGAGTTTTCGGGGTTGGACGTTTTTAAGAAAATAACAACATCAGAATAGGCATCTAAGAATGTAGTTCAAATGTAATCCAACTGTAATTGTTTAAGTGTTTAATGATAGGTCCTGTTTTAGAGGGTAATATCAGTGCTTTTATGTTGATTAAAACCCTATTTAGAGGCTTTCCCCTCCTTTATTCGGTAATTACTATATACTGAGTTTTACTGAAAAAGATGTAGTGGAATGGCATTTAAATACCTAGCCTATAAACTGGATTAAACCATTATAATAACGGTAATATCTAAAGAAATTTGTGCACGCCTAAATGAATAAAGCGGCGATAATGATTCACATTTAATATAAAAAACTGAAAAATTCACTCTCGTTTTTCTTTCACCCATGATTGTGTGTAAAGGTCTCATAAAGATTAAAAAGCTGACTAAAAAATCAATTTATCAACTCTTCTCTACATGACGATTCTGTGCATGCTGGCATGGAGTTTAGGTAAGCTTGTGGTTGCATTTCTTGAAACGCCTGCTCAAATTATTCAGCCAGCGATGATCGTTCCAAATACTTCCCTATCGGCTACAAATGATACATTAAGCATTCCATTGTCCTATTTACTGGGTCGTCCGGAAGCGCTTTTAACTAAGAAAACAGTTGAATCTCCTGAGTTAATTGAGAAGTCTCGATTAGATTTGAAATTAATGGGGCTTTTAAAACACCCTCTGAAGAGTGTCGCCGTGATTGAGGTCAGAGGCAAGGCTCAAGTATTTGCGGTAGGAGATAAGATACAGAGAGATGTTGAGTTGATTGAAGTAGGTTCCAATTTCGCAGTCATCTCGAATCAAGATCAATATGAAAAGTTAGAGCTAAAATCAGCGCCTAATGTTTTAAAAAATTTCAGATCAACCGAGTCTGCGGAGATGACTCAAGCACAATCTAAAAAACTTAATTTAATAAAAGAGCAGGTCAAACGTTCACCGCTTTCCATCTTGGGGTATGTTCGTTATCAATTTATTTATAAAAAAGGCGAACCTGCTATGATTAAGGTTTGGCCGAAACAAGAGAAAGTGCTCTTTACAACGTTGGGTTTTCACTCTGGGGACCTGTTGAAAGTGGTCAATGGTCACACGGTTGACGAGTTATCGAGCAACCCGGCTTTATGGCAAAAACTACTATCAGAATCTAGTCTATCGGTTGTGATTGATCGACAAGGTGTAGAACAATCTCTAAGCGTGGAAATGCCTTAATGTAATTGTTTTATACCTCAATGGCCTGCGATGGGCTCTTAATTTAAGTGTAATAGTTTTTTATCCAGTGATTTAAATGATTTAAAGGTTTAAAAATGAAACAACTCAGTGACGTTAAGCTGTTAAAACAAATTCTAAGACGATCAGGCACATGGGTCGTCTTAATGGTCGCTGCCTTGTCGATCTCTTTTGCTTATGTCGGCCGTGTTCAGGCTGAGGGTGTGATGAAACAAAGTTTCAAGCAAGTGGATATTTCTACTGTGATTGAATCCGTTGCAAAAATAACGGGACGTAATTTTATTATTGACCCTCGTGTTAAAGGCCGGGTCACTTTGTTGGCCGAAGAGGGTATGGCGCCAGAGACGCTTTACCAAACATTGTTAGCCGTTTTGAATGTGCATGGTTATGTGGCTATTGCAGGTGATGATGTGGTTAAAATTGTGCCAGCAAATTTGGCCAGAGACCAGATCCCTTACCGTAATTGGAAAGAAACGGATGAAGACTGGGTGACTGAAGTTATCTCTGTTCATAATGTCGCATCGTCAAAATTAGTGGCTGTTTTGCGCCCATTAGTGGCAAGAGAAGGGCATTTGGTTGCCCTTACGGAAAGTAATAAGCTAATCATTACGGATACGGTTGCCAATATTAAGCGTATTAAGAGTGTGTTAGCCCGTGTCGACATCGATTCGACAGGTGCCTACGAAGTGATTGAAGTTAAAAATGCTTCGGCAGAAGAGTTGGTTAAGACCATTAAAGGTCTGCTGCAAAAGGGTCAGAGTGATTTAGATGTCAAAATTAGTTTTGATGAGCGTTCTAATCGTATTGTCTTAACAGGCGAAGAACATAAACGCATCATGCTGCGTGCTTTGATTGCGGATTTAGATATTAAAGTGGATAAAGAAGGCCGTGTTCAGGTCATTTATCTTCGTTATGCGAAAGCCACTGATGTTGTTCCCCTTTTGCAAAATATTGCTAAAAGCAAAGCTTTGTTAAGTGCCGCTAACTCAACCGTTTCAGAGGCCGGTTCAGGTGCGGAAGGGGTTACTTCTGTATTGGCCAATCGAAATATTAAAGAAGAGATTAGTATTGAAGCTGATGAGCGTATGAATGCCATTATATTAAGTGCGCCAGTGAGTATTATTACAGCGCTGAAAAGTGTCATTACACAGCTGGATATACGTCGTGCTCAAGTGCTCATTGAAGCTATCTTTGTAGAGGTTTCAGAGGATAAATCCCGTGAGTTAGGCGTTGAATGGGGTGTTTTGGGTGAGAATGGGGGTGGCCTTATTACAGGGTCTTCAAGTATTGTTCCAACATTATTGTCCGGCGGAATTCCTGCGGCGGCCGATATCGTGGGCGGGTCTTTTATTTTTGGTGAAGCGAGTTCGGATGGGCGGTCTGGCTGGGGGGCGTTGATTAAAGCAATGAAGAGCGATTCAGGCGCTAATATTTTAGCAACACCTTCGATTGTCACGCTTGATAATGAAGAGGCTGAAATTATGGTTGGCAGAGAAGTCCCTTTTCAAACCGGTAGTTATGCAACGACAAGTGGCACAACGACCAATCCTTTTACAACCATTGAACGTAAAAATGTAGGGTTGAAACTGAAGGTCACACCGCAGATTTTGAATCAAGGAAATGAAGTTTATTTGGAGATTGATCAAGAAGTCTCTGATGTTCTGCCGAAGGGAGATGCCGTTGATTTAGAAACCACTAAACGCCAAATAAAAACCAAGGTTATTGTTGGGGATGGCAAGGTTATTGTGCTGGGTGGTTTGATTACTGAAAAAGAGACAGAGGTGTCATCAAAGGTCCCTATTCTGGGTGATATACCAGGCTTGGGACAGTTGTTCAGTTCTTCTTCAAATAAGCGTGAGAAGATCAATCTGATGGTGTTTTTACGCCCTGTTATTATTAGAACGAATGCAATGAGTAACTACTATAGTCAGAAAAAATATCACAAAATGGTTGCAGAAGAAGACGGCCTATTGGAACGAATGAGTACGGATCGTTTGGCTGGAGAGGTACCGCGCTTACCTTCAATAGAAGTGTGGCAAGAAGAGAAGCCCGTCGTTGAGGCGATTAAGAAAGCCCCAAATGTGAATGTAGATAAAAAACCTCAATCGATAATTGTGCCTATGAGTACGGAAGAATTGTTAGGTTTATGAGTATCGAACTCTCTTTTAGCTTTGCTCGCAAAAACCAAGTGGTGTTAGCGATTGCTGAGAATAGTGGTATTTCTCTGTTTTATACAGATAAAACGCCGGTTTCGGCGCTGCTAGAAATGCAGCGTCGTTTATTGGGGAAAGAGATCTCTTTCCTTAAACTTTCTCAAGAGGCTTTTGAGGGCAAGATTAAAGTGAGCTTTGCAAACCGCTCAAACTCTTCAATGGAATCGATTCAGTCGATTGAAACCAATGATTTAGAAACGGTATTTACGGAGTTGGGTGAGCCAGAGGACTTATTGGACAGCTCAGATGAAGCGCCCATCATTAAACTTTTAAATGCCGTTTTAATGGAAGCCATTCGAGAAAATGCTTCTGATATTCATATCGAACCTTTCGAGAATCAACTACGTATTCGCTTCAGAGTCGACGGGGTTTTACATACTGTTTTATCGCCAAAGCTGGGGTTAGCGCCTATGTTGGTTTCACGTATAAAAGTGATGGCACGTTTAGATATTGCTGAAAAACGCTTACCACAAGACGGGCGTATGGCTTTAAAGCTAGGAGGTCGAGCGATTGATTTAAGGGTCTCGACAATTCCTTCAAGTTTTGGTGAAAGAGTCGTGTTGCGACTATTAGATAAGGGCGCAGAACGTCTGATGCTATCTGATTTAGGAATGCCTGCCAGCATGGAAGAGGGAGTGCAAAAAGCACTGTCTAAATCTCATGGTATCTTTTTGGTGACGGGGCCTACGGGTTCTGGTAAAACCACGACGTTATACGCTGGTTTGGGGCTGTTAAATGATACGCAGCGCAATATTATGACGATTGAAGATCCTGTCGAATATAACATCCATGGAATTAATCAGACTCAAGTCAATATGAAAGCAGACATGAACTTCGCGAGAGGCTTGCGCGCTATTCTTCGACAAGATCCTGATGTCGTTATGATTGGGGAGATTCGCGACCAAGAGACGGCAAACATTGCGGTTCAAGCCTCGTTAACCGGGCATTTGGTTTTATCCACGTTACATACTAATACTGCTGTGGGTGCCATTACTAGTCGTCGTGT
>VCMI01000098.1 GCA_006222135.1 Thiomicrorhabdus sp.
TAGGCATTCTCCGCTCGACGGTACTCGAGTTCTTCACGTAACTCTTCTAGGCTCATTTGTTCAGTTGGCTTAACGGGCTCTTGCTTTTGGTTTTTTTCAATTTTCTACCCTGCTTTTTAGGCTGYAAGCCTGAAAGGCCGAACCGTTCGAATTGAGTTAGCCAAGTAGAAATCGTACCCGAAGAACTCATGTTATAGACAATACTAGTATAAGTAATAGACCAGTGATTTTCGTGCATTGTTTTTAGGATACGATATTTGTCTTCAAAAGAGCAGGGGGTTTTACGTTTGATAAACGAATTGTGACCATGGAAACGATAGACTTGAGCCCAGTAACGGATATAACGATCTGGAATACCGAGCCGTTTTGAAATCGAACGACTAGATTCATGAGAAAGGCATTGCCTGGCAATCGCCAGTTTAAATTCTCGATTGTATTTGGACATAAAAAACCCCCAGAGTTGGTGTCCAACATTTGGGGGTCACTTCAATAAAGCGGGCTTTCAAAAAATAAGCGCTAAACGAATTTTTAGGTTGAGGAGGTCAGCTGTGCCGTTGATACAAGGCGGGAAAATGACCCGTAGCGCAGTGTGCAAACGGCACATGAGCAACGGAAGCATTTCCCCAACGCAGTAGCAATGGTGCAGATGCCTTCCTCAATCAAAAATTACATCATGCCACCCATTCCGCCGCCACCCATCTGGGCATCCGCAGATGCACCATCTTTAGATGGAAGATCTGCAATCGCAGCACCCGTCGTCAAGACAAGACCTGCAACAGACGCTGCATTTTGCACCGCTGTTCGCGTTACTTTAGCAGGATCAATAATCCCCGCTTCAATCATATCGCAATAAATTTCTTTCGCAGCATCAAAACCGAAATGACCTTTGCCTTCCATAACCTTATTAACGATAACAGAACCTTCTAAACCACAGTTAGCGGCAATCTGACGCATTGACTCTTCCATTGCACGTAGTGCAATTTGGATACCAACATCTTGATCAGAGTTCTCACCTTTAACATTTACGTTCGCTTTAGCGCGAACTAAAGCAACACCACCACCGGCAACAATCCCTTCTTGAACGGCTGCGCGAGTCGCGTGAAGAGCATCGTCAACACGATCTTTCTTCTCTTTCATTTCCATCTCAGTGGCTGCACCCAACTTAAGAACAGCAACACCACCAGAAAGCTTCGCTAAACGTTCTTGAAGCTTCTCTTTGTCATATTCTGAAGTAGTCGTCTCTGCTTGAGAACGAATTTGAGAACAACGACCATCGATGTCCGCTTTATCACCTGCGCCATCAATCAGCTTAGTATTATCTTTACCAACCATAACCGTCTTAACTTCACCTAATAAATCTAAAGTGACTGCGTCAAGAGAAAGGCCAACTTCTTCAGAAATAACCGTACCACCGGTTAGGATTGCCATATCTTGCAACATCGCTTTACGACGTTCACCAAAACCAGGCGCCTTAACAGCGGCAACCTTAACGATGCCACGCATATTGTTGATAACCAATGTCGCTAGCGCTTCGCCATCAACATCTTCAGCAATAATCAATAATGGACGACCTGCTTTAGAAACCGTTTCTAAAGTTGGTAATAGTTCACGAATGTTAGAGATTTTTTTGTCATATAACAAAATATAGGGAGCGTCTAATTCAGCTACCATTTTTTCTTGGTCAGTCACAAAATACGGAGAAAGATAACCACGATCAAATTCCATCCCTTCTACAACGACTAACTCATCTTGCAGTGAAGAACCTTCTTCAACAGTGATAACACCTTCAGTACTCACTCTTTCCATGGCATCTGCAATCATCTTACCGATAGCTTTATCAGAGTTCGCAGAGATCGTTCCAACCTGAGCGATTGCAGCTGACGTTGTACAAGGCTGAGCCATTGCTTTAATTTCAGCGACGACGGCTTCCACTGCCTTGTGAATACCACGGTTTAAATCCATTGGATTCATACCAGCAGCAACGGCCTTCATGCCTTCACGCACAATAGACTGTGCAAGAACGGTCGCTGTCGTTGTACCATCACCAGCCACATCATTGGTTTGAGAAGCAACTTCTTTAACCATCTGTGCGCCCATATTCATGAACTTATCTTCTAAATCGATTTCACGTGCAACAGAAACACCATCTTTAGTCACAACGGGTGCACCAAATGATTTTTCTAAAACAACGTTACGACCCTTAGGCCCTAGAGTAACTTTTACAGCATCCGCAAGAATGTTAATACCTTCAACCATCTTCTCACGTGCATCTATACCAAATCTGACGTCTTTTGCCATTTTACTAACTCCTTAAATTTTTAAATAAATTCAATCAATAAATAACCACTCTGCCAACCCATACTAATGATGGCCGCAGAGTACTTTTGTTATTTAATCGATAATTGCGATGATGTCATCTTCACGCAAAATAGTTAAAGTTTCACCTTGATCATCTTTAGTCTCTTGACCAGAATACTGGTTAAACAGTACTTTATCGCCGACAGTCACTGTCATAGGAATAATAGTACCGGCATCAGATGCTTTACCTGGACCAATTGCAAGGACTTCCCCTAGGTTCTGCTTCTCTTGAGCTGAACCTGGTAAAAGAATTCCACCCGCTGATTCTTTTTCTTCTTCAACGCGGCGAATAACAACACGGTCATGTAATGGCTTGATGTTCATAGGTGTCTCCTAAAGTTTAAATAATATGGGGTTCAAGGTTGTTTCGATTTAAAGCCGAAACAGTCATTTGTTAATACTAAATCAATTAGACAACTGGTTTAGCACTCTACCCTTGAGAGTGCTAATTATTTTAGTCATCTAGGGCAATCTGTCAACTAAATATGGTGAGTTGTTGAAATGAATTCAAGGATTTACGGAAAAAAACAGATAATGACCAGGCCTGGTCATTATTAATATACGTCTATACACTCAGATTACAACAAACGTAAGAAGCGTTAACTAGTCGATCAAAACCAAGTTATCACGATGAATCAATGATTCAGCGTCTATATAACCTAAAATAGATTCAATTTGACTACTTGGCTGACCGAGTAATTTTGCAGATTCATTGGCCGCATAGTTAATTAATCCACGCGCCACTTCATGGCCGGCTTCATCATAACAAACCACCATTTCACCACGCTGAAACAAACCACGCTGAGATTTAACACCAATCGGCAATAAACTCTTACCCGATGAACGAATCATCTCTACGGCCCCGCTGTCAAGAACCAGCGTACCCTTGACTTGCAAGTGACCCGCAAGCCATTGTTGACGGGCAGTCAAAGGTTCTAAATCTGGTATCAGCAAGGTTCCAAAAGAATCCCCTAGAAACAACTTGGGCAGGATGTCCGGCTCTCGACCAGAAGCAATTAAAGTAGCCGTTCCAGAACGAGCTGCACGCTTAGCGGCCATGACCTTGGTATACATTCCTCCCTTGCCTAAAGAACCACCCTCTGGACTCGCCATAGCCTCAATATCTTTACGACTGACTTTAGCTTCTGAAATGAGCTGGGCATTGGGGTTTTCACGGGGGTTTTCATCATATAGGCCATGCTGGTCTGTCAAAATAACCATCACATCAGCCGAGATTAAATTCGCAGTCAATGCACCCAAGGTGTCATTATCTCCAAAACAAATCTCATCCGTCACCACCGCATCATTTTCATTAATAATGGGAACAACACTATATTCTAAAAGGGTTTCAATGGTATTTTTGACATTTAAGTAACGCTTTCGATTAGACAAATCTTCATGCGTCATTAAAATTTGAGCGGTCTGAATATCAAATTCAGCAAATAGAGATTCGTAGGCTTGAATCAAACCCATCTGACCTACCGACGCGGCGGCCTGTAGTTCATTTAATGCAGAAGGACGGGATGCCCAACCCAAACGCTTCATGCCTTCAGCAATCGAACCTGAAGAGACTAAAACAACCTCAACACCCTGCTGCTTTAGGAAGACCATTTGGGCAACCCACTGAGCAAGCGCGACTTTATTTAAGCCTTGGCCATCATCCGTCAATAGGGCACTGCCGATTTTGATGACCCAACGTTTTGTATTTTTTAACTCTTCACGATTCATCTTGTAACCAAACGCGTTAAATTAGAAATTAGAACTTAAAATTTAGATTTTAAAAATCGAAATCTGCGTCCACTGATGACCGAACAGGTTCAACCTCTTCGACCATTTCCATACGATTTCTTTCTAAGGCATAAGCGATCTCATTCACCAACTTAGTGGTTCCTTCACGCATAACCGCTGAGATTTGGAAAACAGGACCTTGCCAATCCACTTCAGCCACAATACGATCACAAAGTGCTTTTGTCTCTTCTGGCAATAATAGATCTATTTTATTCAAAACCAACCAACGTTCTTTACCGGCCAAAATTTCGCTGTATTTTTCAAGTTCTTTCTGAATAATACGAATTTCTTCAGCTGGATCTGTGTCATCCATCGGTGCAATATCGACCACATGTAATAACAGACCGGTACGTGAAAGGTGCTTTAAGAACTGTAAACCTAAACCAGCGCCTTCAGCAGCGCCTTCGATAATCCCAGGAATATCCGCCATAACGAAACTGGTCTCAGGCGATACACTGACAACCCCTAAGTTAGGATACAACGTTGTAAAAGGGTAGTTCGCTACTTTAGGACGTGCCGCAGAGACCGCCGTAATCAAACTCGACTTACCAGCATTAGGCATCCCTAACAGACCCACATCCGCTAAAACGATCAGCTCCAGCATTAAGTTACGCTCATCACCATCTTCACCCGTCGTGCATTGGCGTGGAGTACGGTTACGACTACTCTTAAAGTGGATATTGCCTAAACCATGACGGCCACCTTGCGCGACTAATAACTGCTCGCCATGCTCGGTTAAATCACCCAGCACTTCGTCAGCATCAATATCTCTTACCTTAGTGCCTACTGGAACCTTAATAATAAGCGGCTCGCCGGCACAACCAGTTTTTTGCTGACCCATACCGGCTTGACCGTTCTGAGCTTTATAATTTTTGGTAAAACGAAAATCAACCAAGGTATTCAGATTTCGATCAGCTTGCAGAATAACGCTAGCGCCATCTCCACCATCACCGCCGTTAGGCCCACCAAATGGAATGAACTTTTCGCGACGAAAACTCGCCACACCGTTTCCACCACGACCTGCTTCTACATGAATGGACGACTCATCTACGAATTGCATGTTATTCCCTTTTTTCAGTCAATTAACGCCTCACCGTTTCTTTATAAACGCTGAGCGACTTATTTTATCAAAACCTTGCTATGCAAGTGACAGAATCCATCAATAATGGATTTTAGTCTGTTTTTTATCTACAAACAAAAACGCCCCGTCAATGCGGGGCGTTTTTAGATAAGTTGAAACTGAATTTATTCAGAAACAATCGTTACGTATGTACGTAATGGCTTACCTTTATAAACAAACGCAACCGCGCCGTCTGCTTTAGCGAATAAGGTATCATCCTTACCACGACCAACGTTTACACCTGGGTGAAACTTAGTTCCACGCTGACGAACGATGATACTTCCTGCAGAAACTTGCTCACCACCAAATGCTTTAACGCCAAGGCGTTTGGCATTGGAGTCGCGACCGTTTTTAGTACTACCTGCTGCTTTCTTATGAGCCATGGTATAGTCCTTTTATTAACAGTGCTACCCCCTACTAAGAAGCAACCCTGTTTCGATTCAATTATTATTTAAGCTGAAATCTTACCGATTTTTACTTCGGTATAGTTCTGGCGGTGGCCTTGCTTAGTTTTAGATCGGTTCTTACGACGACGGAATTTGATGATGGTTACTTTCTTGCCACGACCGTTTGATTCAACAGTTGCTGCAATTTTTGCACCTTCAACAAAAGGTGAGCCGATTTTAATATCTGCGCCTTCACCAATCATCAATACTTCGTCAAATTCAACTGTATCACCAGCTTCTGCATTTAAAGACTCAATGCGTAGAGTTTGACCTTCACGAACTCGATATTGCTTACCACCGGTTTTAATTACTGCATACATGAAACTTCTCCCGGATTTTAATAAATTCTGTTTATACAGCCGCTGATTGCGACAAAGGCGGGATTATATAGACTTTTTAATAGTAGGTCAAAACAAATTAACGCTTTTTTACAAAATAACCAGTTCTAGTCAATCTAGAGTCGATAGAAAGTTCATACAGATGATTTCATCACGCCTAACAGATTGATAATTATACCCTATTTAAACAACCCATATCAGCTTTCACAACATGATTAAGTGCACATAATTCATTCATTTTTTTTGCTGTGGCCATTCAAGCACTAGCGTCCTTGGGCTATTCATACTAAAATAGCGGCTTTCACTCTTTTGATATAAATAAACAGCCTTGAAATCCATGACTCTTAACGACATCAACACTCTTATTCAGAATGACATTGAAGCCGTCAATCATCTTATCATTGACCGCCTCTCTTCTGATGTTGTCCTGATTAACCAAATTGGCCACTATATTATTAATAGCGGCGGCAAGAGATTGCGCCCTTTATTAGTCTTATTATCTGCGCGTGCATGTGGTTACCAGGGCACAGACCACCACTTAATGGCGGCCGTCATTGAATTTATCCATACCTCAACCTTGCTACATGATGATGTCGTTGATGAATCAGATACACGCCGTGGTAATAAAACAGCCAATGAAGTATGGGGCAATGCCGCCAGTGTTCTGGTAGGTGATTTTCTATATTCCCGTTCATTTGAAATGATGATTGAGCCAGGGCAGATTCGCATTATGCAAGTTATGTCTGAAGCAACCAATGTGATTGCTGAAGGGGAAGTTTTGCAACTGCTCAACTGCCATGATGCCGACACCACTCAAGAACGCTATATGGAAGTCATTCACCGTAAAACAGCAAAACTATTTGAAGCGGCTACTCAGATGGGACCCATTCTGGCCAACCAACCAGAGCTAGAGTCTGCTTTCATTGCCTATGGCCGTCATTTAGGCGCCGCTTTCCAGCTGATTGATGATGTATTAGATTACACTGCAAATGAAATTGAACTGGGCAAAAATATCGGCGATGATTTAGCAGAAGGCAAACCAACTCTGCCATTAATCTATAGCCTTGAGAATGGTTCAGACGTCGAAAAATCCATTATTCATCGCGCCATTGAAAGTGAAGGAATAGCGCTACTCGAGGAAGTGACTGAGATTATTAAAAATTCGGGTGCGATTGATTACACCAAAGGGATCGCCCAAAATGAAGCCGAACTTGCTAAAAAGGCCTTATCGTCCTTAGCTGAAAGTGATTTTAAAAAAGCACTCAACGCCTTAGCCGATCTCGCAGTGAACCGCTCAAACTAAGCCGACAACAATCGACCCTCAAGCTTGGTACGCCTAAAGACCCAATAAGTGCCTAGCAATTCGCCGTTGCAGAAGACCCTCTATCACTTTAACGTGAGTAGACGCCTCTGGCTTTTTTCTGCTTGAATTTCTCTAAAGCACGCTGGATCTCTTCAGCCTCTTGCTGAGCAATTTGCTCCTCAATTTTATGCCTTATCTCTTCCTGCTCCTGAGCAACAACACGTTTATATAAGTCCAGATTATTCAACTTGGTTTTATCCCAGTCAATACGACGCATTAACCAACGAACCATAAAACGTACCACATGACATTGATCGGGACTGGCGTAGATACGCTCAGGCTTTAACCTTAAGCCATGTACACGCTCGACAACAATCAACTAGTCGTCGTGTATCAGGACGAATTCTAATAAAACCGATATTTTCCTCATCAAAACTGGTGCTGTAATAAACGCGCACAACTTTATTCATACTAAACACGGCTTTCGCCAGAATTGTCGATTCATGCTTACCGTTCAAACCTACGGTATGAATAAATATATTCTGAGTCATTATCTGTCTAAAAAAGTCTTCAACCTCTTCAATCGGAATCTCTTTATGTCGTGATGAATCAGCAGAAATGCCCGATTTTATCTGCTCGGAACGCTTCTCTAAATGCTTAAAGAAATACTTAACCGCGGGAGCTAAATCTTTATCGTTTTTCATTTTGTTAATACCTCTAAATAAGGTATCGACCAAACGCCTTAAACATTAATGCTATTTGATAATAATTACGAAAGATTTTTGCACGACTCGATTTTTGCTTTAAGCGTTAACAATGCCGCGCAACAACCAGGCCTTATATGTTGAAAGTGTTCTCCAGAAGTGGAGAATTTATTAGGGACGCTTAGTAAAAGGACAGAGAGATCTTGTGACCAGGCCTAGGGTAAGACCTTCCATGCCAGATTAAGACCTTTGTCCTCACACACTATAAACTGAACGGTATCTTAGGCAGGACACGACTCCTAGCCTGTATTCATAAGGTTAGTAAAGCCATAGTGTGAACTTACCAAGCGAGACTAAATCCTATCACATATTAGGCGGTTTATCATGGCGACATACATTGGAATTGACATAAGCAAAGACACCTTTGATGCGGCAACAAGTGAGCAGAAGCAAAGCATCATTTTTAAGAACACTGTAGCAGGATATAAAAAATTCAAAACTTGGGTTTCTAAGTTTAATGAACCTCATGTTTGCATGGAAGGCAACAGGGAAATATTATTTGGGGCTAGCCACCTCTCTAGTCGTCGTGT
>VCMI01000099.1 GCA_006222135.1 Thiomicrorhabdus sp.
ACGACTGTAAAGAGTTCGCCGACCATGAACTGATGGCTAAAACGCTGGAMACGAYGAYWTTATTTTGCCCACCCCTATGCTTCTTGGGAGCGAGGAATCAATGAAAATACAAATGGTCTGATACGTCAGTATTTTCCAAAAGGCATGGACTTGAGAGATGTGACAATGGAACAAGCTCAATATGTGATGGATCGGCTAAACAACCGTCCAAGAAGTAGTCGTGGTGGTAAAACGCCTAATGAATTATTTAAGGGGCTGCAAGTTGATTTACTTGCAGCATGATTAAATTGCACTTATTACTTGAAACCGCGTTTTATATGATTTCGATCAAACTGATTTATTAGTATTATCGGCACAACAGCGTCTTGATGCTGAGAAGACGCTGAGTGAAGCTGTCGATAATCAACAACGTTTCGCCATCATGCAGGGCTTTTTCAATGTCCTACTTGCTGATTTTCAATTTCGAATTGATGATGAAGCGATGGCTATTGAGTATGTGGGATTTGATAAAGTCAAAGATCGAAATGCCATAGGTCAGCTATCGGATGTCGATCTTTTGGCCGCGGAGAGCAGCTATCAGAAAGCGCTCGTCAATAGGATGCGGTCTGAATCGCGTCAATTACAAAGCCGCGTTGAGTTAGTCAATATCCTACATCAACCGAATGCCAGGCCTGGTGAGTTTACTTTTCCGAGCCTAAAGCGTTTTGCTAAACGCTCACTTGAAGATCTTAGCTTGGAAGATTTGCAAGCGCAAGTGTTACAAGAAAGCCCTAAGTTACAGGCCATTTCACAACAATTAGACAGTCAAAAATCGAACCTAGAAAGTGCGCTTTCACAAGGTAAGCCAACGGTTCGAGCCGATGCGTGGGCTGGTCAATTATCCAGCTATCCAGAGATACGCGGAGGAAATTGGCGTGCAGAAATCTCCGTGAATATTCCTTTGTACGATCAAGGAAGTCAAGCGGCGGCTGTTGCCACATCACAGGCTAATTTAGCGATGACTGAAGCTGAGTATCAGCAATTATCTCAGAGTCTCAGGGCTGAAGTGACCGAACTGTATTTTCAAATTAAACTGTTACAAGCTGAAAAGAAACAACACTATGCATTTGGCGATTATGCTGACCTCTATTTAGATTATAGTCGTGCGTTATATGAAAACGAAGCGGCGACAGATTTAGGCGATGCCATGGTACGTTTGTCACAAGCGAATTATGACCTCGTGGCATGGAAATTTAAACAAGCTTTATTGTGGTCACAAATAGACTATTTAATGGGCAAGAAAGTGGGATTGGAACAGAGTGCCAGCGCGGTCGCGGATGGTTCGATCGTTAATTCCCTAAAATAGCGCTTTAATAAACAGGAAACACAATCATGAATTTGCAACATAAACTGGGCACCTTGCCAACCGTTACGGCCATTTTGGCCGTCGGATTATTTAGTACAAGCCTCTTTGCACAGACCGTTAAAATTGGTGCATTGGTGGCCGGTCAAGTTTCTAAAGTGTACGTCGAAGAGGGCCAAACCGTCAAAAAAGGTGATCGTCTCATGAATATCGATGCCAGCCGATTCCAAGCGAAATTGCACAGTATACAGGCACAGCAAAACTTACAAAAAGCGAAGTTAGCGGATGCTAAAATAGAGCTAGATCAGGCTTTGGACTTATATGACCGTACCGTCACCTCTAAACGCACACGAGATGCCGCGCAGTTAGCGTATGACGTTAGCAATGCGGAATATCAGCAAGCTAAAGCTGATGTGGCATTGCACCAGGCCTGGTCACAATATATTTATATTACCGCACCCGTGGATGGCAAAATAGCTAAAATCCATGCCCCAATGGGTTCAACGGTTTATAAAGAAAATAGCCCGTTGATTGATCTAGACAACTAAACAGAGCCCTTTGTACGAGGGGAATGCCGAATTTATACAATCTCGGATTTGGAGAAGAAATGTTATCGACCAGAATAGAGTATGGCTTGAAGTATTGGCGTTTAGCCATTCATCTTGTCTTTAAAACCAAGCATTTTGGGGTGAATAACCTTTGGTGGTCAGCGCAGCCATCCGCGATTGGTTGGCATTGGTATCAAATTCTTTGGGGCTCACTCACCGTGATGCCGATGGTACGTAATTACCAATCACTCAAGGTGAGAAGTTGCCTGGGCTGGCTACCAGAAGCCGAGTGTTTGGCACTTGGATTCAAGCAAACCTAAAAGCTCAATTGAGTGATGAAGACAACGTTTACCTTGGAATATTGATATGATCCAAATGGATTTTGAACAACGACAATCATCACGATTTTCACGGCCTTTTTTGGTGACTGACTATGAGGATGAGACGTTTTCTGAGCCTTTTGAAGGTTTTGATGTCAATCTAACGGGTTTAAGTTTTGGTTGGATAATGCCGATTTGTTTCTTCCCGGTCAGCAAGTAAGCTTACGGATTAAAAACAGAGAAACCGATGAAGTCTACTGCCTAGAAAGTGTTGAAGTGATTCACCAAAGAGAAACGGGTGAACGCCTACTTTGTGGTTGCCATATCACTCAAGTCACCAGCGCACAGCTATTGGCACATCACCGTACGGTGGTGACTGATACCAAAAGTGCTTTGATTTCGATGCGCGATTCTGAAATTGCAGAGTTTGATTTTATTGAAGATGGTTCAGAACTGTCGACGGATGAAGCTGATTTTCAAGAAGCCAGTATGGCTTTGAACCTGGCGGTTTCTCAACAGCAATCCAGTCGTCAGAGGGGCACAATACTTCTGCAAGCCCTAGAGGGGAGTATCAAACGTGCAAAGCAGGGGCAGGTTGATATTGAAACCCTGGATGACCTCTTTCAGCAGTTCTCTAGTGACTACACTCATATGAGTGACACCACACTCTCTTTAGGCATGCTTGCGAAGTTATTAGCGCACACGCCAGGTGAACCAGGTGACCGACAAGCTTGGAAAACGTTGATAGCCGATTTTGAAAATCGCTTCTTAACCGAGCAGCAACAAGTGGCGTATGATTTTATGCACCAAGGCTTGAGTGCCGATGAAGCTATGAAGATGGCTACAGAATATTTAAACAATCAATAAGCGGCTTTGCTCATCGATTAACCATGAATAAAGTCATCATTTTCTTTATACGTTGTAAACGTAAGACTCTCTCCCATTACTATTAATGGGTTTATTCACTCCTCTAGATACTTAAGAAACCACTCTCTTGCGGCTACCGCAGCGAGTTTTAGTGTGCCTAACTCTTCAAATAGGTGAGTTGCTCCTTCTATAGTGACTAACTTACATTCGCATTTCATGGCATGTTTAGCGAGTTGATTGAGGTGTAATACATCCGTATCTCGACGGCCGATAATCAATAAGGTCGGCGCAATCACTTCAGGCAAGGCGGATACGGCCAAATCTGGACGTCCTCCTCGTGAGACGATACATTCTATTTCATTTGCCCTGGCTTTGGCAGCCATCAGTGCGGCTGCGGCACCTGTGCTGGCACCAAATAAACCAATAGAGAGGTTTTCCAGAGACTGTTGATCTGTGATCCAATCAACCGTTTCTATGGTTCTTTTAGCGAGTAAATCAATATCAAAACGATACTCTTGTGTCGTGATATCGATGGCATTTTCTTCTGGGGTCAGTAGATCAAATAGCAAAGTCGCTAGGCCTGCTCGGTTGAATAACTCAGCAACATATTGATTACGTTCACTGAAGCGACTGCTGCCACTGCCATGGATAAATAGAACCAACCCCGTTGCCGATTTTGGTACGGTTAAAAACCCCTCCAACGCAACGGTATCCGTTTGGATTTCAATGGTTTGCATGGTGCTTTGAGCCGTGATTTGGACTCTCGGGGAAAGCATAGGTTTAATGTTCATTTGACCAGGCCTGGTTAAGTAGGTCGATAACCGTTGAATCACTAACTTGAGAGAAGTCCGCATACCACTGACCAATCGATGAGAGTTGTCTAGGTTGTAGCGGGCAGATAACTTCATCGACCATTTGTTGCAACGACTTAATACTGTCAAGCGGTGCCACAGGAATCGCCACTATGATCTTCTGGGGGTTTAGTTGCTTAACGGCATCAATCGCGGCATGCATTGTGGCACCGGTGGCTAAGCCATCATCCACGAGAATGACAATCTTATGGCCAAGTTTGGGGTAAGGGCGCTGGCCCCGATAGAGCTCAGAACGTCGATCAAGTTCTAAACGCTCCTTTATTTCAACGGCATCGACTTCAGCTTGCCTAACACCATAACTACTCATGATTCGTTTATTGAGAACTCTTATACCGCCACTAGCGATGGCCCCCATCGCCAACTCTGAATAACCCGGAGTCCCTAACTTTCTGATCAGTAATAAATCCAAAGGGGCATGCAGTTTTTCTGCAATCTCAAAAGCCACCGGCACTCCACCTCTTGGTAAGGCCAGCACTATGACATTTTCTTGGCTCAGATAAGAGGGGAGCGCTTCTGCAAGATTTTGCCCGGCGATCGTTCTATTGTGTATTAGGTTTTGCATAATTTGCTTCTCTATTGATTTCAGAGTCGCTGAATTTTGTCAGCTCATTACGTTAAAATAAGCATAAAAATACCTGCGTGATTTGTCAATTAAGGGATAAGAAAATTGATGGTTTTCGATCCGTTAGTTGTTTAAAATCAATAATATATGATTAATTTTCTGAAGTTTGTCTTAAGTTATCAATTCATTATTCATGACGAAGTGCAACGATTGGATCGAGACGGGCGGCTTTGCGGGCAGGGAAATAACCAAAGATGACCCCAATGAAAGCGGAGAAGATAAAGGAGAATAAAATCACCCAGACATTGAAAACCAGTGGAATTGCCATGAACTGCGCCAAACTATAAGAGGCTGCCAAAGCAAGTAAAATTCCAAAGAGGCCTCCAAAAGTGGATAACACAATAGCTTCGACTAGGAACTGCAGTAATACCTCTTTTTCCAAGGCACCAATCGCCAAACGAATCCCAATTTCGCGAGTACGTTCAGTGACGGAAACTAACATAATATTCATAATGCCAATCCCTCCAACCAATAAAGTCACCGCTGCGACTGAGCCTAAAAGCATGGTCAGAATCTTTGTTATGTTGCTTAGCATATTGGATATTTCTTTCATATCCATGACGCTAAAGTCATTATCTTGATTATCAGATAAGTTTCGACGTTCCCGCATAAACTTTTCTATTTTAGTTTTATAAAGCGTTGTATCAAAACCTTGCTGAATAGCGATATCAATCTGACGAATATCTTTATTGCCACTCACTCGACGTTGATACGTTTTGAGAGGCATTAGTACCCGGTCATCTTGATCTGAACCGAAAGTACTCTGACCTTTGGCCTGTAATACGCCTATGATTTGACAAGCCACTTTATTGAAACGAATTTTCAGTCCTAATGGATTGCTCGTACCGAAGAGCTCTTTTCTGACCGTCTCACCAATGACACAAACCGCTCTGCCTAAACGCTCTTCTGATGAAGTGAATACCCTGCCAAATTGCATTTTCCATTCACGTACTGTGAAGTAGTTTTCAGTTGTGCCAACAATACTGGTTGACCAGTTGGCATTGCCATTGACGACCGTAGAGTTTTGACTTGCCAATGGGGCGGTCGCTTTGACACCCCGAATTTCTCGCTGAATAGCATCGGCATCTGCTCGTTTTAAAGTGGGTGCTGAACTCCTTGAACCCATTTTTCTAGGCCTGACACTGATTAAATTAGAACCTAAGCTGGCGACATTCTGGGTCACTTGCAGGGTCGCTCCATTGCCCAACGTCACCATTGTTATGACGGAAGCGACACCGATAACGACTCCTAAAACGGTTAAAAATGAACGCATTAAATTGCGTCTAATTTCACGTATGGCCAGAATAAATGCATTAGAAATCATAATGCTGATTCCTGTGGTTTTATGATTTGCCCATCTTTGAAGATGATTCGACGTTGAGCATAACTCGCCATATCTTCCTCGTGGGTAACCATAATAATGGTGATACCTTGCTGTTGGTTCAGATCCAACAGAATCTGCATAATTTCTTGAGAGCGCGCTGTGTCTAAGTTGCCTGTCGGTTCATCCGCCAATAAGACTTTGGGTAGCGTTACTATGGCGCGGGCGATGGCGACACGTTGTTGTTGGCCTCCAGAGAGTTCGCCAGGGGTATGGTCTGCGTAATCTTCTAAACCAACCGTTTTTAGGGCTTGCATAGCAAGTATTTTTCGTTGTTTATTGGCGGTGCCACGATAAACAAGCGGTAACTCAACATTTTCGCGAGCCGAGGTTCGGTTGATTAAATTAAAGCCTTGGAATACAAACCCTAAGTAATAGCGACGTAATAGAGCACGTTGTTGATTGCTCATGGTTTCGACGGGCGTGCCATCAAAAAGGTAACGCCCGTCAGAAGAGGTATCTAGACAACCAAGAATGTTCAAAGCGTTAGATTTTCCAGAACCTGAGTGTCCCATAATAGCGACAAATTCACCGGTTTGTATGGCGAGATTAATCCCCTTAAGCACGGTCGATTTTCCATCTCCTTTACCATAGGTTTTATAAACCCCTTGCAGTTCAATCAATGGCAAATTCACGGGGTTGTCTCGTTAATCACATCAATAATAACGGCTTGTGATTGCGTAATCCCACTGAGTATTTGAGTATGCAAACCGTCAGTTAAGCCAGTGGTCACCTCGATTAATTTTGGTTGCATGTTCTCTAAAATCCAAACGTGTGGGGTATTTATAGCAGAGTTACTTTTCTTCACTTGATGTGGTCTTTTGGGTAAAAGTTGGCTGACAAAACTATTTGAAGATTCCTGACGGGTTGTCGGAGGATCAAACCTTAAGGCGGTGTTAGGTACCAATAATGAATTCGTTACGTTGGCTACCGTAATGTCTGCTGTTGAGGTCATTCCCGGACGGAGAATATCTTGCGTATTGTCCACACTTAAGCGGGTTTGATAGGTGACAACACCTTCAATGGTTTGTGACGCGAGATGCACTTTGGTAATAGTGGCAGAAAAGTGGGTGTTTGGAAAAGCATCCACTGTAAAGGATGCAGATTGCCCAACTTTGACTGAACCAATATCCGCTTCGTCAACATCTAACAGCAATTCCATTTGCGTTAAGGTTCTAGCCAAAGTAAACAAAACAGGGGCCTGTAATGACGCGACCACGGTTTAACCAGGGTCAATCTTGCGAGATAAAACCACGCCATCGAACGGCGATAAAATAGTGGCTTTACTCAGCTTGTCGAGTTGCAAAGCAAGAGTGGCTTCTAACTGTAATAGTTTGGCTTGGCTAGATTGCAAATCCGCGTTGGCTCGCAAATAAGCAGATTTTAGTGTATTCAGCTCTTCGTCAGAAATAAGCTTCTTCGATTGTAGTTTGGAATTTCGATTATAAGAGAGCTTTTTTTCTGCAAGCGTAATCTCTGATTGTCTTATTTGGGCATGTGCCATCTGAACATTGGCTTGTGCTTGTTTCACTTGCGCTTCTAATGTTTTAGTATCCAGTTCTAACAGTACTTGCCCAGTTTTGACTAAATCATTATCTTCAACTAAAACAGCTTTAACCGTGCCCGAGGTTTCAGAGCTCATCTCGACTTTATCTAAGGGTTCTAAGGTACCTGTTGCCGTCACTTCAATGGTTAAATCACCCTGAATAACGGGTGTTGTTTGGTATTGTGAGATATTTGCGTTCGAAGCCGTATTTTGCCAGAAATACCAGAGAGAGAGTAATGTGATGATAAGTCCTAATAAAACGAACCAACGTTTGCAATGAGATGTTTGCGGAGCCGCATTTGAAATGAGTTTTTTGATCGCTGTCTGATGTAGAAAGAGTGTCCACAATATTAACCTTAATTTAATAAGTAACTTAACGGACATCATATCACTCTTAAAATAGAGTGATAGCAAACGAATAAATTGTGAATTAAAACTTAATTTAAATCAAAATTGACCCTACGCTCACATGGTTTTATAAAGCCGCAGGACATGCCCTACGCACAAATGGTTTCGTAAGTCCGCAGGACATGCCAGGCCTGGTCTAAGGAATGAGTGGAAAAGCTATCTCTTAAGATGACTAAAGATACATAAGGGCTCTAACAAGTTGATAGAGCCCTATAGATGGTTTACGGATTATTTTTTATTACGTTTATGACGAGCTCGTCTTATCTTTTTGTCTTCTTCTTTTGCTTTGATTTTTTCGGCCTTGAGCAATCGCTGAATTTCAACCTGAGCAAGTTCTATCTTCATCATCTCAGGTGTTTCTAAAGTGATATTGCCTAAGACTTTATCACGGTATTCAACAATTAAAATACGTGAAACCTTATCCAAATCGACCATTCCACCCGAACGCAAACAACCACGTTGGCGACCAATAGCTTCTAAAAGTTCAATATCGGTCTGCGGTAACTCAGATAATTTAAAACGTTCTTTTATAAGATCCGGGTAGGCTTCCAGTAGATATTCACACGCATAAGAGGCGATATCCGGCAACTCAAACGCCGTCTCTTTAATTCCGCCTGTAATCGCAAGGCGATAACCGCTGTTCTCGTTTTCAATATTTGGCCACAGCATGCCCGGCGTATCAATCAGTGTAATGCCTTCTTCTAGCTTAATACGTTGCTGGTTTTTTGTCACCGCCGGTTCATTGCCCGTTTTGGCAATGGTACGCCCGGTAATATTGTTAATCAGAGTCGATTTACCGACATTGGGAATCCCAATAATTAACGCGTGAATCGTTTTAACCGAATCGACTTTTTCGGGCACCAGCTTTTTAATCATGTTGATAATCTGTTCACGTTTATCGCCGACTTGGGAATTAAACGTTAATGTTTTAACACTACTTTCTTGTTCAAAATAATCCTGCCAGGCCTCGGTTTTTTCAGAGTCCGCTAAATCGGTTTTATTGAGGATTTTAATGGTCGGTTTATTGCCACGAATCTCTTCAATCATGGGGTTCTGGCTACTGAATGGAATACGCGCATCCAACACTTCGATAAAGACATCTATCTGGCTAAAAATTTCACGAACTTCTTTTTGAGCCTTGTGCATGTGACCCGGATACCATTGAATGGCCATAATATTTCCCTAACAGTTTAGAATAAAAGGATTATAGCCTTTTGTTGGATAGAAATGCCTAAAATCATGGGTTTGCAGGGCTGGTATAACGGAAGTTAGCAAAATTGACCAGAGCTGATAGAGTACGAAGGGTTTGAGTTTAATCTGTGTTTAATACTCGTCAGTTGAGAGAAGAGAGTAATCAAGGTCGTTACGATTCCTTTAAAAGGCATAAACATGAAGTCTATAGTGAACTATAACGGAATAAAAATAAGTCGATGGTTAATCGTTTTCGGGATATGGATAGGCGGTATTAATGGGTGCTTTGTGGTAAGGATTACAGGGCGGCTTGAGGGGTGGTAAGTGTACGCCACTATGTTTTTTTGGAGGTCGGTGGTACAGTTAAAACTGACCCTGTTTGGTCAGTTTCTAGAAGTAATGATCATGAGTTTAAAGCCTTAAAACTCGTAGACGACATCCACTAATTGGCCTAGAGCAAGATCAGATACTTTAGGCTGAGCCGTTAACCAAGCTTCAATTTTTAAGCGATCTTCTTCACTGACAGAGCCATAGCGTTGGTTAGAGCAAACAAACGCATCAAATGCATCAGTACCACCGCCACCTAGTAATAGGTTGTTGCTTTCAACGACTTCTAACAAAGCATCGATAAAAGTATCGTATTCTGCACTGTCTTGAATATCGATTTTGCAAGTCATCTCAAAGCCTTTAATGGCAAATTCACCTAAATAAAGCTTCTTTCTAATTCTTTTGTTTTTATTATCGATTCGTGCCATGTTCATATAATGAGTTCCTTAGGATTGTGATATCTATTAATATCAGTGGTTAACAGCCGTGTTTAGTGACTGAAAATAAACCGTGTTATAGAGTGGAATAAAGGCTTAGACAAAAAGTTAAAAAGTGATTTAGGTCATTTTGAAGCCAGTATTCTAATGATCACAATTTGTCGCTAATTTAACCGATTAATTAGAGTTTTACAATAAGGAATATTTCTTGATTTTCAAACTGACCAGGCCTGGTCTAGCGACCATATATGGGTGAGGTTTGAATTGGATTTTTAGGTGTTTAATAAAGGGCTTAATTGACAGGTTTTTCTGTAGATTACAGGCTTACAAAGCTGTGTGGTTAAGCGCTTTATAATGAGTAACCCACAGAAATGCACCCATTAGCCACAGGGCCAACATACTTCCGGCCATGGCTAAAAGCGATGAGTGTACTAAAGGTACTAGCATAATGGAGACTAAAGCCGCCATCCCCATTTGCAGTAAGCTTTGCAATGAGGCCGCCATGCCACGCTTTTCGGGCAGGCAGTCCAGAGCTAAAATTGACAGTGCTGGTAGGCCTAGCGATAAGGCAAAAGCATAGAGACTGAGTGCCGGGATAATGGTTAAAACAGTTGGCAATGTCACAAATAATAGCAGCACATTAAACAGTGCGGCAATGCCTCCTATACTAAGAGAGAGGTGGATGATTTGGCTGGGAGATTTTTGGTTTGAGAGTCGATGTGAGAGCCATGCACCCAGTATCATACCGGCAACCATCGGCACAAATTGCATCCAAAAATCTTCCGGACCTAGTTTCAAATGGTCGAAGATCAAACTGGCTGAACCTGCTATATAGATAAAAAATCCACCAAAGACAAAAGACTGGGCTAATACTAAACGTATAAATAACGGATGTTTTAAACTGTGTAAATAGGAGTTAAATAGTTTTTTGGGCGCGATGGATTGAATATGATCCGGGTGTTGGGTCTCTTTCAGCAGGAGTCCAATAATGAATAGGGTAAAAACACCATAGGCACTCAAAAACCAAAAAATGCTTTGCCAATCATAGTGAAGTTGTAAATAGCCGCCGATAATCGGGGCAATGGCGGGTGCAATCGCAAAAACCATCATAATCAAAGACATGGCTTTTTGAGCTTCTTGCGGGGTAAAAAAGTCTCTTATCATGGCGCGCGCTGCAATGATCACGCCGCCGGCAAATACACCTTGTAAGATTCTAAACAATAGAAAATAATCAAATGAAAGTGCCAGTGCACAACCGACGGAGGCCAGTGAAAACCCTGTTAAAGAGACAATCGATATTTTTTGTCGACCAAAACGATCGGCAAGCGGTCCCCAGACGAGTGTGGTTAGTGAAAACGCCAATAAGTACGCTCCCATTGAAGTAGAGAGCAGTTCGCGAGAGACTTGATAATAGCTTTCAATCGCTGGAAAAGAGGGCAGATAGGTGTCGATTGAAAAGGGGGCAATCATATTACTGAGTGCCGCAAATAAAATCAGCCAAAGTGGGGCTTTATGTTGCAATGTCAGTGCCKTTTTAGTGTGGGGTTTTAGCCATTAAGTGGGCTTGGCGTAGTTTGATGGTAAGCATCATTAAAGGCGAATAGATAAAGATAGACAAGATGATATTGCCAATAACAATGGCTTCGAATAAGGTTTTAAATTCAAAAACGTCCGGAATCATATGGACCATTAAAATAGATAGGCCACCTTTTACGCCCGCAAAGGTCAATATTAGCCACCAATCAGAGGTGATGTTTTGCATTTTATCGGTTTTATTAGAAACCCAAGCAAATTGCCCCATCATCACGGCTCTGATAAACGTGGTCACGACAAAGACGGATAATATTTCACGCCAATAGTGACTTAATAAAGCCAGGTCAATCATTTCAGAAATAGAGACAAATAAGATAACGTTGGCAAACAGTGCGGCAAAACCAATAAATCCTAAAATAATAGGACGATTTTTTTTGGTGGCTTTTAAGTGTTTTAAACTTAAAAAGTCCGGTAAGTCTGATGGAGGGCTTTTTTATGAGATTGACGCGATGAAAATTTCGACATTGGTTTGTCTGATAGATGCGGTTGCACCGTGGTAGCGTGAGGTTCGTCAGAGTTGATTAAACTGTTGGCAAGCACCATTGAAACTACAATGGCAAAAATACTTGCAAAATGAAAATGCTCGGCAATCAAAAAAGCACTGTAGGCAATAATCAATAAAATTCCTGTTTCAGTGATTGGATCATCAGAAAGTTTAAGCAGGTACATACCAATAATCCCAACAATCATACCTGTGATTAAAGCACCACCAGTGGAAAGAGAAAAGCTGGTGATGATTTCAGTGGTCGTCATCGGTTGACTCATTAAAGTAATCGCGATGGTAAAAATAGCAAATGCGGCAACATCATTAAATAAGGATTCGGACTCAGCTAAAAACTTGAGTTTGTGGGGCAGTTTGGTCGTGCTAAAGATAGCCGCAACGGTGACTGGATCGGTTGCAATGACCATTGACATCAAAGCGATCATCGCCGGGACACTCAATGCATAACCTGGCAACATAATCGGTTGTAGTAGCACGCCTGCAAAAACCGACAAAGTCACGGCAATGCCCGCTGTGCTCATGACACTCAACCAGTTATTTTTTAAATCTTTGGTTTTGAGTTGCATCACATCGCCCATTAAGAGCAAAGGCAGTAAAAACAACAACAGATGATCGAAGCCATCGTCATTAATATTGATTGGGTGAATATTAAAATGCGCCAACAATAAAACAGTGACAATCAGTGTAATGGGCAGAGGTATGCGGATTTTTTCCTGAACAATCAAAGATAAAACCATTAGGGTAATAATCATTAAACCGGCTTCTAACATACTGTTGATTCCTTATTTACACTTAACTCTTTATTGAGGCACCATGAGATGCATTGAATGCTCGATTATAAGTTAAATAAGGGTGATATAAGTAAAGTCTTAAAAATAAAGAGACTGTTTTTGACCCGACCAATCAGGTTTTAACTTTAACGAATGAGTTGTTAGCCTCTCTTTTTACTCTAAACCTTGTTGACTAACTTATTTAGTATTCAATCTGGCGAAAATACTGGGGGTTGGTTTATGGCCTGTGATTGACTGGATAGGTTAAAATAGCGGCTAATTTTATATATGAGTAGAAYACCATGGCAGGATCCTTATTTGATCAGCTAAAAAAGCCGGTTTGGTTGATGACAAAAAAGCTAAAAAGGCCAAGAAAGACAAGTATCAGCAAACTAAACAGAGCAAAGGGAAAAAAGGACAGCAACCTGTTCTAAATGAAGCGGCCAAGCTTGCAGTAGAAGCTGAAAAGCAAAAAGCCGAACGCGATCTACAACTCAACCTAGAACGCAAGCAACAGCAGGAAAAGAAAGCCGCTTTAGCTGAGTTGCGTCAGGTCATTGAGTCTAATCGCATGAGTAGTTTTGAAGGGGATGTGGTTTATAATTTTGCAGATGAGAGTACGGTCAAAACCTTGAACGTCAATAAAAAGACACAACGAGCGCTGGTTGCAGGCGTAATTCGTTTAGCCCGTTTTGAGGGCGGTTATGCTTTGATTCCAGCAGAAGCGGCAGATAAGGTGGATCAGCGTGATAGTTCAGTATTGATCCCGTTAGCGGCTATCGATGAATCGATCTCGCAAGAAGACCAAGATTACTACGCCCAGTTTGAAATCCCTGATGATCTGATTTGGTAGAGCTAAGCTTAATCCGTGTTTTCAAATCGACCCTACGCTCACATGGTTTTGTAAAGCCGCAGGACATGCCAGATACCGTGTTTGATTCTTTAAGTCAAACACACATCTTATATWCTGGATCAAAAGGTTTGCCACTGTTTAAAACAGCAAACACAATGTGAATTAATTTACGCATGACAGCCACTTTAATCTTTCCGCTTGCTACGCCTTTAGCCCTTAATGCGTCTGCAAATCTCTTTAATGGCACGTTGTAAGCCATTGCATTAATGGCAGTCGTCGTGT
>VCMI01000100.1 GCA_006222135.1 Thiomicrorhabdus sp.
ACACGACGACTCAACAAGGCTCCATCAGCTTGCCCATGCGTTGCGACTGGGAGCGCCGCCCTCTGCAAATGATTGACTTTAAACAAGGCAAGTCGGCACAAACTCACTGGAAGGTCCTACTACAAAGCAACAATCAGTTTCTGGTCGAGCTCACCCCCATCACTGGCCGCTCTCATCAACTCAGATTACATATGAAATCATTGGGTCACCCCATATTAGGTGACAACTTATATGCCGATGAAATTGCACTCAGCATGTCTCCTCGACTACTTTTACATGCGACTAGCTTAAGTTTTACCCACCCTGTCACCAGCCAATGGATTGAATTCCATCTACTGCCTGACTTCTCACTGCCCTGCGCTTAAATTGATAATGAAAATGGCATAAAAAATGCTTTGTCCTTTCCAATTACTATCAAATTAAGCTTATAGGAATATCTGTCATGTCGGACGTAAATACTCAAAAAGATGATATAGCCACCCAGGAGATGCTGGATATGATGGGCGAACTACCAGAAGACCAGGTTGAATTACCTGATGATTTGGCTGATATTGATATGGATGAGCTACTCAATAGTCTGGATGAGTTTGAAACCGACACGGGTGACACCGTTGAGGTTGCCACACCTTCAGCTGCTGACGATTCTGACCCGGAAAGTGATAATGAAACCGAAATAGACAGCGGTGATACCACAACCGAAACACTGCCAGAAACTCCAAATGAGCTCTCAACGGATACGGTTGCGACTGAAGATGATACTGAACAAATGAAAAGCAGTGATGATGAAACCGCCCTTGCCGACATTCCTAGCAATCAAGTTTCAAAAGATATCGACTTAGATGATATTGATTTAGACGATATTGAAGACATAGATACATTAATGGAACAAACTGACTCTACTCATCCTACTGAAGCGGCTGACGTTACTGATCTGCCGGATGAGGCCGCTGAATCTTCCAGCGAAGTCAATGATGAGGTAGCTAATGAAACGGATGACGAAATGACAAAACTTGATAATACCGATAATATTGACGAGATGATGGCGGAATTTGATCTGCCAGCAGATACAGAATCGACGGATCAACCTGACGTTAGCGATGACAAGGAAACCATGAAAGAAACCTCAACAGCTCCCTCTGAAAAGGAAATGGCCGACAGCACAGAAGACGCTTCACCAGAGACGACAGATATTGACGATGTCGATGACCTGATGGCGCAAGCTGATACGCTTGAAGAGACAGAGACAGACACTGATAGTGAGACTCTTGCCGAAGAGGCCACAGAAGTTGAACTACAGGCCGATGAATCTGCTGTTGAACCAGAAGATAATGGTTCTAATGAAACTAACGAGCTGGATGAGGCGGACAGTTCAGCCATGGACAGTGTAGAGGATGAGACAATCGGTGATGAAAAAGCTGATATCACCCCTGATCTTGAAACGAATGATGACAATCAGATAATCGAACAAGCAAGCCAGTCTGTTGCTAGTATGGAAGAAGCCATTGGCATAGACCAAGAAACTCAGGAGATTGCATCACAAGTTAAGAGTACAGCCCATGAAGCGACACTACTCGCACTAGCAACCTCGCAGAAGGCGCATGACTCTGCTGAAAGCATTCAACAAGCCATCGAAGCCACTTTTGTTGCAACCGAACGTGCTTTTGAAGCCGCCAAAAATGCTGGGTATACTGTTGACTCAAGTGAGCTTGAAACAGAGCTATCGTCGCCTGAACTTGCCGAACGTTTACTTGAAATTCAGGCTAAAAATACAAAATTAAAAACTGCAAATGAAAGCCTTAAAGCAAGAATTTCGGAACTTAATGACTAAATTGAACCAACCATTACACATCTTATTAAATAGGTAACACCATGAGTAATATCGTTGACGATTTACTACAAGAAGTTGAACAGTTAGATGAGAGCACACAACAATTGAACGATAACGTTGAGAAAGTTGTCACTCAAAATTCACAACTTAAAAGTGGTGAAAAAAGTTCAATAGATGCTGACCTAATTGCGCTTGAAACCGCTAAAACGGCTCAAGAAGCTTCGCTCCAGAGTCATTTAGCCACTAAAGCGGCCATTAAAATAGCGGAACAACTCAAGTCACAAAGTTTAGAGCTGGAAGAGTTTAACTACAACTTGCGTCAATCTATTCGAACTAGTTCGAAAGAGATACAATCCGCTAAAACGACTTTTATAGGGTTAATGGTTGGCTCGGTCGTAGTAAATATTATTGCACTCAGTGTGATTGGCTATTTTTTCTATGAGGGCAATAAACAAAACAGCCAGTTTAAAGGCCAAACTCTGGATATCATTAAGATTGAAAGTAACTTATTGAGTAAAAAATAACCCTAAAAGTGGATGAGCTCTCTTCATTGATTGAAGCTATGAGTGCCGATCTCATACGCATGAAAAGCGCACTAAACACCCCTGTTAAAATCCATAGCGCTGTCAACGAAAATTCAGGTGAAATGCCATCCCAGACATTAATGGATGAGCAAGTTCCGGAGACTGAAGTAGACAGTGCAACCACAGCCATTGCACCCGTAACAGGAGATGAGATACAGACGCCTGCCATAACAAACCAGTCGACAACAGAACAAAGTACGATTGACTATTCTGAACTCAAGGCTCTGGTTGAAAAGATATTGGCCGAACAACATAAACTACAAGCAATGACCCTTGCAGGCAGCGCTGCTGGCAGTTTAGATGCCTCGCAGGTCAAAAAATTAGATGGTATTAGCTGGTTAGTTAGAAAGCAGGAAAAAGCACTTAAAGCCATTCAAGCGAACCTAACGAACGAGGCAGCTGACAGTTCAACCAGCAAAGGAATCAATAACACTTTAAACGAACTCAAAATACAATTGCATTTATTGACCGAACAACAGCTCACCATTCAGAATCAGGTTAAAAACTTACAAACTGGCTTAACAAAACTCACAGCAGAACCCGCGCCTTACAGCTATAAGTCCAAGTAAACCACTTTTTGTAGATCCTACATAATACCCACCCAAAAAAGCGAGTCTGTTTTATAAACAACTCGCTTTTTTTATGGAGTTTTTCAGGTAACTTAATTTATGACTCTAATTGAAGTGGCCAAGATATCCTAAATTTCAGGCATAAAAAAACCCCGTGAAGGACGAGCCTTACACGGGGTTTACAAATATGGTGGTGGACTAGGGATTCGAACCCTAGGTGGGCTACAAACCCACGGCAGTTTTCAAGACTGCTGCTTTAAACCACTCAGCCAATCCACCTTTTTGATGTTGCGTATTATAGAGAACTGAACGATTTTTGCAAGACGTTTTGGCAATATTTATGTAAAATTAATGTAATTAACCAGGCCTGGTCAAACCTATGAATTCCAAACCTAAGCAAAACAATCACTTAACGTTTAATGAGCACTGTTATGAACTATTGCTTAAAATTCCTAAAGGACGTGTCACTACCTATAAAGCGATTGCACAGGCTTTAAATTGTAAAGCCTATCAAGCGGTGGGCAATGCCATGAATCAAAACCCTAACCCCATTAGCGTGCCTTGTCATCGCGTGGTCAATACCGATGGTCGACTGGGCGGTTATGCTTTTGGCTCGGATCGGAAAATTGAATTGCTGACAGAGGAAGGAATTGTTGTCCAAGATGGGAAAGTTCAAAACTTTAAAACGGTCTTTTTCGATTTTACTGAATAAGGGTTTAAACCAAGCATAAGAATCTTCGCCAACACACCCTCTACTGCTGTAAATTTTTAGACATAAAAAAAGCGACCAGGCCTGGTCGCTTTTAAAAGTCGTCGTGAATAAGTATTGAAAACAAATTAGATCGTTTCAACACCCCCCATATAAGGACGTAATACGTCAGGAACAGTCACGGTACCATCTGCATTTTGGTAGTTCTCTAGAACGGCGACCAAGGTGCGTCCTACTGCCAATCCAGAACCATTAATCGTATGAACCAACTGCGGCTTTTCTTGCCCTGAACGGAAACGTGCCATCAAACGACGGGCTTGAAAATCTTCAAAGCTTGAACAAGATGAGATTTCACGATAAACCTGTTGCCCAGGTAACCAAACTTCTAGATCATAAGTTTTAGAGGCGGAGAAACCAATATCACCGGCACATAAGGCCATTAAGCGGTAAGGCAAACCTAGTTTTTGCAGAATGACTTCAGCATGACCTGTTAGCTCTTCTAAGGCTTCCAGTGATGTGTCAGGATGAACAATCTGGACCATCTCTACTTTTTCAAACTGGTGCTGACGAATCAATCCACGGGTATCTCGGCCATAAGCCCCTGCTTCTGAACGGAAACAAGGCGTGTGTCCGACAAACTTAAGCGGTAAGACACTCTCGTCCAAAATCTCATCACGCACTAGGTTAGTAATTGGCACTTCCGCCGTCGGAATCAAATACAGATCACGGTCACTAGTATCATGCTCGTCATGCTTGCTGATCTTATACAAATCGGCTTCAAACTTAGGGAGTTGTCCGGTACCGTGCAAACTCTCTTGATTGACTAGGTAAGGCACATAAACTTCTTCATAACCATGAGTGGCATGCGTATCTAGCATAAACTGGGTTAAAGCGCGCTGCATCTTAGCCATAGGGCCTTTTAAAACCGAGAAGCGACCCGAAGTAATTTTAACGGCGGCATCGTTGTCATACCAACCTCGCGCTTCTGATAAATCAACATGATCTTTAACTTCAAAATCATATTCTGCAGGCGTGCCCCATTTTTTGAGTTCAACATTGTCTTCTTCTTCCAGCCCAGCGGGCGTCGACTCATGTGGCAAGTTTGGAATACTCGAAAAGACCACTTCTAATTTTGCTTGAACCTCGGCAGAAGCTTTTTCGGCAAGTTCCAACTGGGCTTTTAAAGAACTGACTTCAGCCAATAAAGGCGCTATGTCTTCACCTTGGGATTTTGCTTTACCAATGCCTTTAGCACGACTATTACTTTCCGCTTGTAAGGTTTGGGCTTTTACCTGAAACTCTTTACGCTGTGCTTCTAGCGTCTGGATCGTAGCCACGTCTAAGGCGTAACCACGTGCTTTTAATTTTTCGGCAACCGTTTCTAAATCTGATCTCAGTAGCTTTGCGTCTAGCATTGGAATTCTCTATTTGGTTTATTCAGTAAAGAGGTTTTTCAACCTATAAATTTGCCGGATATTTTAACACTTCTTGAATTAAATTATGCAGAGGTTCTGTCATTATCAACGGCCTGGTTTGGCCAGGCCTGGTAAGTCCACTACTGGCTTTTAGAGATAACTTTCTATATTACTCTTCTATTAATTCGTTATAAGCATCTTCATCTAGCAGATCATCTAGATCAGATGGATCTGAAAGCTCTACCTTAAGAATCCAGCTAGCCATGGCATCTTCATTAATCAATTCAGGCTCCTCTTCAAGCGCTTCATTGACTTCAATAATGGTTCCATCAACGGGTGCAAATAGGTCATTTTCCGCTTTCACTGATTCAATGATTAAAACCTCTTCACCCTTGTTAATCTCTGTGCCGATCTCTGGTAGCTCAACAGAAACCAACTCACCTAGCTGTTGTTGTGCAAAATCGGTAATACCAATTAACACTGTGCCATCGCCGTTGTCTTGAATCCATTCGTGCTCTGCACTGTATTTAATGTCGCTCATTGAGTCTCTCCTTATTTCTGTTTTTATTGAACTGACCAGGCCTGGTCGCTTGGTTTTAAATATTAAATTTAAAGGTTAAATAACGCTCATCTCTATAATAATTCTGTTTTCCAAAGCACCATTTCACGACCTCTAGCGAGGCTTCTCATTAAAACTGACGTGCGGCCATCATGCCAGCCCATACCGCAATAAGACAGGTCACAAGACTGACTGCAATATTAATAAAAGCTTTATTTATTTCACCAATTTCAATGTACTGTAGAGTTTCATAAGAAAAGGTTGAGAAGGTGGTGAAAGCCCCGAGGAAGCCGACCATCACAAAAGCACGCCACTCACTAGAGACCTCAAACTTCTGTACTAATAAAACGGCTACGAGCCCCATCAAAAAAGAGCCAAGCACATTAACCGACAAGGTCCCCCAGGGAAATCCTCGCCCGAGCCACTGGTACACTTGATGAGACATCGCAAAGCGTGCAGTGGCCCCTAAGGCTCCGCCTAGCGCAATCGCAAACCAACCCAATGTCGTCATACCCACTGCTATCATTACAAGTTCCTCATCTTTGTAAATTAATACTGCTGTCGTGCTTGTTCAAGATTTATGGACGGCGCTTATAGATGGCGCGCGCATTCAAAGCCTTTAAATGTTCTATCTTAGCGGAAATTTTAATTTCCAGCCCTCTCTCTACCGGCTGATAATAAATCGTTTCAGGCATCTCTTCTGGGAAATAACACTCCCCTGCGGCAAAGGCTTCTGGCTCATCATGTGCATAACGATAGCCTTTGCCATAATCCAATCCAGCCATCAATTTGGTCGGCGCATTACGTAGATGCAAAGGCACTTCATAGGAGCCATGTTCTTTAATCTCAGCCAATACGGCTTTGTAACCCATATAAACCGCATTCGATTTAGGGGCGACGGCCAAATAAGAGGCCGCATGCGCCAGCGCTAAATCACCTTCGGGCGAACCTAAACGCTCATAGGCTTCCGCCGCATTGACCGCAATTTGTAAGGCTTTGGGATCGGCATTGCCAATCTCTTCACTGGCCATACGAATCAGACGTCGCGCCAAGTAACGGGCATCCACCCCGCCATCCAACATACGCACCAACCAATACATCGCCGCATTGGCATCTGAACCACGGATCGATTTGTGTAAGGCGGAGATTTGATCGTAAAAAGCTTCCCCACCCTTATCAAAGCGCCTAATGCCGCCTTGAATAACTTCTTTACAAGCGGCTTTCGATAATTTGACCAGGCCTGGTAGGTCTGACTCAAAAAGCTCTACAAAGTCCATCGCTTGCTCTAGGCTATTGAGTAAACGTCGCGCATCACCATCAGCGGCGGCAATTAACAGCTCCTTAGCATCTTCTTCAATATCTAATTCAATAGAGGCGTCTGGATGCGTTTCAAGGAAAGCGGTTTTTAAATCCTGCTCTAATAAAAGCCGACCACTTTCTAACACGAGCGCCAGTTCGTCTTCATCTAAGGTGCGTAATACATAAACTCGTGCACGAGATAACAAGGCATTATTTAACTCAAATGAGGGGTTTTCGGTCGTGGCGCCGATAAACACAAAAGTACCATCTTCAACAAAGGGCAAAAACGCATCTTGCTGGGCTTTATTGAATCGATGCACCTCGTCTACAAATAACAGAGTGCCCTGCTTAAACTGCTCTCTATGTAACTTGGCTTTCTCAACCGCGAGGCGAACATCTTTGACGCCATCTAAAACCGCGGATAGATTGATAAACTGCAAGTCTGACTGTAAAGCAATTAAGCGCGCCAAGGTGGTTTTACCGACACCTGGCGGGCCCCAAAATATCATAGAGTGCAAACTGCCGGTCTCTAACATTCTCGACAGCGCACGTTTTGGCCCCAAAAGATGGGTCTGACCGACAAAGCCTTCTAAAACTTTGGGGCGCAGACGGTCTGACAAAGGTTGGAAGATTGCCATTACTGCGGTTGACCAATCAAATCAATACCTTCAGGCAACTGGAACTGAAAAGCCTCTAATGGAATCACCACATTAGAGTGTATATTTTTAAAACTGACTTTAATGATATTGTCTGAACCTTGATACATCCAAACCTCAACCATTTCACCGTCTAACATACCGACTTCAATACTTTGAAAATAGGTGGGTTTTTTGGGTGTCAGGTTATACCAATGTTTACCGCTACGCTGTCCAACATCGATAATGGTAAATTTACTCTCGATTTGTTCGCTATAAAGCAACCAGCTTAAAGGGATGTCACCTTTAATATCGGCAACCGGTCGCACGGTCGCTTGATCCAAGTCTTTATCATAGACCCATAGATTAGGACCATCGACGACAATTTTTTGAGGCATAGGTTTTGTATATTCCCAAACTAATTGACCTGGACGATTTAGCTCAAAATGGCCGAACGATTTATTCAGCTCAAACAAAGCTTCATCCGGTTGAATTTGTACAAAATCGGCACTAAATGTTTTAAGGTGATTGACATAGGTTTGCAGGTCATTCTCTGCATGAACACTGTTTGATWAACTCAACAGCAACACCATTGCAGAAGCCTTTGTCCATAATGGTATGCATAGTAATAGTCTGTTTATTTTCATCTGGTAGACACACTCTTGTTTGATTTTTAGTTTTAAAAAGATCGGTTTTAATTATTCTTGAGGCTTGGGAGCCAAGACTTCACGATTACCATTTGAACCGGCGGTCGATACAACCCCCGAAGATTCCATGGTTTCGACAATTCTTGCCGCCCGGTTATAACCGATTCTAAAGTGACGTTGTATGGAAGAGATTGAAACTCTGCGACCCTGCACGACAAAATCAACCGCTTGGTCATAGAGCTCATCACTCTCTGCATCGGCCCCTCGCCCATCGCTACTATCGGGTTTGGTAACCCCTTGAGTAATGCTTTCCAGATATTGCGGCGCACCTTGTGAGCGGACAAAATCGGCTACACGATGGACTTCATCATCCGTCATAAAGGCACCGTGCACACGTTTTGGACTACCAGAACCTGGTGGAAGGAATAACATATCTCCCATGCCTAATAACTGCTCAGCGCCACCTTGATCGAGAATCGTTCGTGAATCTATCTTAGTGCTCACCATAAAAGACATACGGGTCGGAATATTGGCCTTAATCAAACCAGTAATAACATTGACCGAAGGCCGCTGAGTCGCTAAGACCAAATGAATACCAGCCGCACGGGCTTTTTGAGCAATTCGAGCAATCAGTTGTTCAACCTCTTTACCGACCACCATAATCATATCGGCAAACTCATCGACCACCACTACAATATAAGACAAGGTTTCCAGTGTTGGTGGCGCCTCCCCGACATCATGGCCGTAGTTGGCAATCTGTGCGTAGAGTGGATCGATAATCGGTTTGCCAGCATCAATGGCCGCTTTTACTTTTGCGTTATAGCCGGCAATGTTTCTGACACCTAATTTCGCCATCAGTTGATAACGGCGATCCATCTCAAAAACACACCATCTTAAAGCATTAGCCGCTTCACTCATATCCGTGACCACGGGCGTTAACAAATGCGGAATATCATCATAAATCGACAACTCTAGCATTTTAGGGTCAATCATAATCATGCGCACCTGCTCAGGCGTGCTTTTATACAATAGGCTAAGAATCATACTATTGACCCCAACCGACTTACCAGATCCGGTGGTTCCCGCGACCAATAAATGTGGCATTTTGCCAATATCAGCCACCACGGGTTTCCCGGCAATATCTTTACCTAATGCAATGCTTAATGGCGAACTGGCGGACTGAAACTCCTCCGAGGCCAGTACATCACTAAAACTAACAATCTCGCGTTGTTCATTGGGGATTTCAATCCCGACCACCGCTTTACCAGGAATAACATCGACCACTCGAACGGACTGAACTGAAAGGACTCGTGCCAAATCTTTCGCCAGGTTGTTGATTTGACTAACCTTAACGCCCGGCGCGGGTAATATCTCAAAACGAGTCACGACTGGGCCAGGTTGAACCGATTCTACCTGTGCTGTGACGCCAAATTCTAATAAGCGTTGCTCCAATAAAACAGAGAGTGCTGCCAGCTCTTCTTTAGAGAAACCTTCCTCATAATGCATGGGCGGATCTAATAAATCCAAACCAGGTAAAGCCCCTGAACGGACAAACGGCAAGGCTGTATTAGGCGCTTGTTTCTCTCCGACTCTCACAGCCGTTTTTATCTCAGAACCAGCTACATCCTGCAATGGCTTGTCTCTGTTTTTGGCTTGAGCTGTTGAGCTGCTGTCAATATTCATGTCAACATTAACGGCACTATTTTTGTGGTAGTTTGGTTTTTCTAATTCTTTTAATCCGCCATCCGATAAACCTTTAGCTTTAGCCAATTGCTTCGCGATTATCTCTTTAAGTGGGTTACCCACTGCTTTTTGGAGTAACCGACGGTAGGTTTTTACGGACGGCACCGTTTCTATCTTTCAACGACTGTACGGTCGATTTAAAGCGTTCAGAATCAATGACTTTACCTTGCACTAATCCACGAAGATAACCTGCCAACAACCATGCCTTATGACCGGTTGATTCAATAATCGTAAGCCAAGAACAACTGCTCAACATACTAAAAGCCACCGCAAATAAAACAAGCAACATTAAAGTAGCGCCCAATAAATCAACGGCACTGACTAACCATTCGCTAAATTCATATCCCCAAACGCCTCCGGCCGAATAAGGCAGTTGAATTAAGGACGTACTAGGATTTAGATAAAGATTCGCAAGACCAGAGCCTGCGGTAATTAAGAGCATTAAACCGAATAAACTCATAATAAAACGGAGGTAATCAAGTTCATTACCCGTTCTAATTTTAAGCGTCACCCAGCCCGCAAACACGATGCCGAAAGGAATTAAAAAGCCAAATATACCAAAGATATACAAAATCATCGAGGATAACCAGGCACCGGTTTTTCCGCCATAGTTCTGGACAGCATGCTCCGCACCTACGGAATCAAATCCAGGGTCTCCTGGCGTATAGCTAAAGAGCACTATAAATAGAAAAAAAGCCAAGCCAATGCTACTCAGAACGACGCCGTCTTTTAATATCCACCCAAAGCGTTGCAGGGGCGAGATTTTCTCAGAAGAGACGGCAGACTCTGTTTGACGAGCTGATCGAGTCATTTTTTTAGTGGTTTCGGTTTTAATGGACATGAATCTTCTATATTAAATAACATTTAAGGTAAACCAGGTTGCTCGAAGAACTCAACAATGCTACTTTTAACCTAATGATTAAACCGTAAAGCAGTGCAGACGAAAATCTTATTAAATCCAATATCCTAATTTAATAACGATTCCCTCTAGTTTATCCTCGAAAAACTGCTAAAATTTTAGCACATAACCCCTATTAAAATGCCTTAATCTAACTTTATAGGTATGATAAAAACATTACATTTCTGTATTCTTAAACACAAATTCGGAAAAATACAAAAGCAAGCAATCAAGTAAAAGGAATCTCCATGGCGACAAAACATTGCAAACTACTCATTCTGGGTACAGGTCCTGCAGGCTATACCGCGGCCGTTTACGCAGCACGAGCAAATTTAGATCCTGTCATGATTACAGGTATGCAACAAGGTGGCCAGCTCACGACCACGACTGAAGTAGACAATTGGCCTGGAGATCCTGAAGGTTTAACAGGACCTGACTTAATGGTTCGCATGCAACAACACGCTGAGCGTTTTGGAACTGAGATTCTCTTTGACCACATCCATACCGCTGAATTGACCAATAAGCCTTTTAAACTCATTGGAGATTCTAGTGAATACACTTGTGATGCTTTAATCATTGCCACGGGTGCAACCGCTAAATATCTTGGCCTAGAGTCAGAAGAAGCCTTTAAAGGTAAAGGCGTTTCAGCTTGTGCCACTTGTGATGGTTTTTTTTACCGTAACCAAAAAGTTGCGGTCATTGGTGGTGGAAATACGGCCGTAGAGGAAGCGTTATATCTTTCTAATATAGCGGCAGAAGTCACCATTGTGCATCGTCGTGATGAGTTCTCTTCAGAAAAAATTCTATCTAATCACCTAAAAGAAAAAGCTGAAAAATGGCAATATCAAAATTGAATACAATGCGACCTTAGACGAAGTACTAGGTGATAAAATGGGGGTCACAGGCGTGCGCCTGAAAAGCATGGTAGATGACTCAACCAAAGAGCTAGATGTCTCTGGCGTATTCATTGCGATTGGACACACACCTAACACAGGGTTGTTTGAGAATCAGTTAGAAATGACGAATGGCTACTTGAATGTGCAAAGCGGATTAAAGGGTAATGCAACACAAACCTCAATCCCTGGCGTTTTTGCCGCAGGTGATGTTATGGATCAATATTACAAGCAGGCGATTACTTCTGCAGGCGTCGGCTGCATGGCGGCTTTAGATGCTGAGAAGTATTTAGATAACCTTTAAACAGATGAATCATTAAAATAAAGCCACCAGGCCTGGTGGCTTTATAGAGACCTTTGCATGAGACCGAGATTTAGCCATTTTGTGTGTCATTCAAAGGTCTCTTACTATCAAAATTAAAAACAACGACTTTAAATAAGGAAAACGCATGAAAAAACTGTTAATTGTAGCCCTTGGATTGGCTTTTGCCTCTTCTGCCTTTGCTACCGACAAAGAGTTAAGCACTTCGCAACAAAAAGCCAGCTACACACTGGGAGCGGACCTAGCCAAAAACTTCACTGAACAGGGTCTAAAAATCGATATCAAAGCCTTTACCCTTGGATTAGAAGATACCATCAAAAACCGCCCCTTAAAACTGACGGAAGAGGAGATGGCGAGCGCTATCAGCGACGTCAAACAAGAGATGCTTGAAAAACAACAAGCCCAGAGAAAAGTTATCGGTGATGCAAATATAAAAGAAGGTCAAGAATTCCTAGCAAACAATGCCAAAAAAGCCGGCGTCATAAGCTTACCAAGCGGTGTTCAGTATAAAGTGATTACGAAAGGTAAAGGTGCTTCTCCTACCGTAAATGACACCTTGATTGCACATTACAGTGGTACTTTAATTGATGGTACTGAGTTCGACAGTTCCTATACGCGTGGTACACCGTTGAAGTTTCAGATGGGCAATGTGATTAAAGGCTGGGGTGAAGTGATGAAACTGATGAATCCAGGTTCAAAATGGGAAGTCTATATTCCTGCCGATATGGCCTATGGTGCAAAAGGTGCCGGGAAAGCAATTGGACCAAATCAGACACTGATCTTTACCGTCGAATTGATTACATTTAATTCCGCTGTTAAGTAAAGCTTAAAAGCCATTAACAACGTCCTTGAACTTTAAACCTCAGGGACTGAATTTTAGGCAAAAAAAGCCCAGTGAAGAATTAACCAAACCGGGTATCCCATATAAGGGGAACAATCTTAGCTCTTTAGAGGAGTTGTAATGAAACAACGGCCTTCATAATAGTCTAAGACTTACAACATATCAACATTTTCTAATATAAAAATGATGAATGAGTTCAGAACCCCTTTAACTGGTATAAACCCTTATAATATAAGTGGTTATGCCTCTAAGATCTCAATCACATCGTAAGCGGGTGTTTCATAGGGATGTGATGCTTTCAAAGCTTGAATCGCAAACTCTAGACAGTGCGTAGCACAGACCAATTCCACCTTGTACTCCACCACTGTTTCTAGTCGATTCAACTCTCCCAAAAAAGGCTGACTGCCTTCCAAAGCTCTAAACTGACCTTGTCCCTTCGATTGCCAAGCAGAACAGTCATATTGGCCAATTTGGCCCGCCCCTGCTGCAAAAAGTTCGTTCTTTACAATCTCTAGATGACTTTCTGGAACATAAAAACAAATTTTATACATATAGCTTCCTTAACCAGTTTTCTTATAAGGTTAAAATAAATCCGTAAGAGTGCTCTAAATTCAATACAATAGCGCATATTACAAATTGATTCTAACCTGCTTTGCAAGGAGCTATTATGCGTTTACTACTTATTGTCTATGGCATCATCTTAATTCTGGGCGTCACAGCCATGCTTTCGGGCATTCATTATCTAGCCAATATCGCCGGTTTTATTTCCGCCATGGGACTTATGTTAATCTTTTTTAAAGATCGTCCTGATAAAGAGAGTGCCTTGGAGCTTAAAATGCGCCGCTACTGGTATATCGTTTTTGCAACAGGGATTTTCTTTAGTCTCATTTTTGGTAGCTTCTGGAATGACCAAATGGGCAATATGGCCTAAATTTAGAGCCCCGCTCAAACACATAGAATGGAACTCTATAGATTCGACTTTAAGAATCGATTCCAGCTAACCAGGCCTAGTCACTATTCTGAACC
>VCMI01000010.1 GCA_006222135.1 Thiomicrorhabdus sp.
ACACGACGACTCACACATTTGTCGTATTCGAAATGCATTCAAAAAGATCACGCCTGATTTCAATGCCATCCATAATGAATATGGTCGTGGTTATAGCTGGCAGAAAGATGTTTAGCGTTTTAAAATCGTTTTATTAAAAATGTTTTAGTCACACCACGAGACTCTAAAATTCGTTAGATCAGTTACCTCGGGAGATGTTAACTTTTGTCATTCAACATTAAGCTCATCAGCCTAAGGCTTTCCATTCGAACAAGATTTTTTGTCTTGTTGCTACTGCTAACGATTCTTCCCTTTTTAGCCTATCGATTTGCGATTGATTTACATCGAATCCTGCTTAATAATCAAGCGATCGTTCAGCAGCAAACCGTTGAAAATCTAGCACTCATTTTAGAGAATCGTACAGATTTATGGGCGTTGCAAATTCAATCCGGGACGCCTACTCGACTTTCTCACTTAAATTTAGCTAACTCTGTACTTTGGGTGGTCAACGAATATGGCCAAACCACCTACGTGGTAGGTCAACTTCCACAAGAAAGCCATCAGGAACAAACGGATCTATTTACGACTGTCGGTAAAACCCTCATTAAAACGTTCGCCACTTTCCTGCCCTACTCTCTACCTTACCCCTACCCCCAAAGTGAAATGCCGGAACGCAACCTCATCAACCAATCACTTAAAGGTTCAACCATTCAGCAATACCGAATGGATAAAAGCCAGCAGCCTGTTTCACTCATGTCAGCAACACCCTTAATGGTTAAAGAACAAACCATTGGCGCATTGATACTTGAACAACGCATGGAAACCCTTTTCAGTAAAAGCCTTAATTATTTTTATCGACTGATTGGAATTGGGGCTGCTATTTTCCTTATAGTTATTATTGGGGCAATCATACATACAGCCTCATTATCTAATAGAATCATGCGTTTAGATAATGATGTGAAAAAACATTCAATGCTCAAGGGCGTTTAACGGAGTTAGTTTTTCCGGACAAAACCAATCGATTCTATCAAGATGAGCTCTCCGACTTAAGGCATCATATCCATGAAATGCTCAAACAGTTAGGCGCTTATGAACGTTACCTAAAGCAGCTGCCAAAAACATTACGTCATGAATTACACAATCCATTAAATCGCCTAGCCATGTCTTTAAGCCTGCTAGAAAAAGAGACTCAACACACCCAGCTGGACTATGCCCAGCATGCCGTGGCGCAGTTAAAGCAGATTATTGCATCACTTTCAGAAGCGACCAGTATAGAAGATAGCCTTAATCTTCAAACCCCTGAAGCATTTCCCATTGGCGAGATGTTGAATCACTATATGAAAAACAATATTGATCTGCATCCTGATTGGAATTTGAAATTTGAGAATAGAGTTCCTGAGAACACTCTAATTTTGGGAGATGGCTTTATGCTCGAACAGATGCTGGATAAATTATTAAATAATGCCAAAGATTTTGCAGATGGCAAGATGCCTATTTCCGTGCGAGCTCAACTCAACAATCAGAACGTTAAGATTACTGTCGAGAATTCAGGTCAACATTTACCAGCAGGTCATGAGCAACAAATTTTTGATGGAATGACCTCTATCAGACATCTTAATCAAGATGAACAGACGCATCTAGGCCTGGGGTTATATATTGTCAAACTCATTACCGACTTCCATAGAGGCAAAGCCTATGCTGAAAACTTTGAAGAGTATCAAGGGCGAAAGTTACAAGGAGTACGATTTATTGTTGAACTGCCTGTTCTGAAAACAGAAAATTAACCGAGTTATATTCTAGACGTCAACTTTCCTTGTGATGTCGCGCAAATATCCATTCTACTGATATAAGCATTGGCACATTGAACAGGGAGTCAGGTTTTATAATGAAGAGTTGATGCGTGCGGTCTTTAGACCTGAGATAAAGAAGAGTCAGCTTTAAAGGCATAGAATGAAGTATTGAAAGGCAAGGCTTGGGTCTATAGTCGTTACGGCAGAGAGCCAAGCTTATGAACTCCACCGCTTGCTATTTATTTTACTCGAGCCGTTATATCCTTCACTTTTCGTACCCATGGAGAAATACCAAATTCCGTTTTATACTGTTGGGCAAACTCATCTGCCGCTTTACGACTCGCAAATGAGCCTGTGAGTAGAATATAGTTAGTCGTCTCATTTCGAGTCTGAGGAATAATCCTAACATCCGTCAGACTTTTTTTACGGACAATCGCTTCAACCGACTGTTGCTCAGGCATGCTTGCTAGCTGCAAAGTATAATGGAGAGCGGGTTCACTCATTAACCATTTCACGTCGGCCGTATAGTTTTCAATAGGAGCAGAGGCCTTCTCTGGACTCTTGGGCGCTTCGGGTCTTTTAATTGCTTGAACTAACTGGACCAGTGGCTGTGTCATAACGGGAGACTTGGTTTCAGTAATGCTGGGTTCCGATACTGTCATTTCTGCTGACGTATCCTCAACGTTATCAACAGAACTTACGTCTATTAAGGGTCTCTTTCCAGACGACAAGTAGTCAAGAATGGTTTGTAATTTTTGATCTATTTTTTGTTCAAGTTGATGGAGCTTATTATCTAAAACCGCTTCAGTCACGATCTTATTAGAGTCCATCGACAGATTTTTTTGAGTAGCAACAGCTGATAGACTGTTTACTGCAGTCGCTGAGTCTATTGTATTACTGGTCGCGAGTGGATTTTTTAGCGCCGCCTGTAGAACAATAACCTGTGCTTCTAATGCAAAGACTTTATCTTCTAATGAGATGAATAATTCAGCCTTCCCTCCAGAAGAGATAGATTTCTGTAGAGCCTCCATATCAATCTGTAATTGATTCATATTATCGGTATTGAGCTGATTGGATTCTAAGACATTTTGTAGCTCTTTATGTACACTAGTGTATGCGATATAGAGCACGCCTAATAAAGTAAGCAGTAAAGAGAGCATAATAATGACGCCAAAGAATGACGCTTTGTTTTTGGACGGCTTCATCACTTGCGCTGTGTAATTTGAACGAGTTTCACTATTATTCATATTTTGTTCTTCCTTTACTGGTTCTGATGCTGGCATCACCTCTTCGGCTGCTTTTAACCAATCTTTTAAAGAGTGATTTTCTCCAGCGCTCGATTTACCAGAAGAAATACTTTGAGCTTTACTCTCAATCTCTTCCAGTATTTTGGCTCTCTCTGATTCAAGTTCCGAAATTGTTAATGACATATTTTTAGACAAACCCTAAGTCAAAATTAAAATTTATTGTAAAATGCTTTAGATTAAAAAGATACTGTAAATATAACTCTTTGGAGAGATAAATATGCCTGATATGGAAAGTGTTGGATCTGCTCTACTAATAACCTTTGGATTGCTTGCAATATCCTTTATTGTTGTCGGCCTGGCAATGTGGTGGTTGTTTCATTTTTTTAAAAATAAGGAAGATTAAAACCCCTATCAAAGCCCTACATATTAAAGCGAAACTTTTGCTCTAAATAGGGTTTTAACTACTTTAGGCTTTAAACACCCCATCCACATAACACCAGTATCCCTCTTCATCCCGAATAAAAAAACTCTTTTCATGTAATGTTTCGATATCCAACCCAACTTGGTAGCTGGCGATAAATCGAACCCAACCCTGCTTATCTTTTAGCCGACCTTTTTTACAACCCTTTATGATTAAAGCCTTCCAAACCAATCCATGCTCAAATTCAATTTCACCAGGCCTGGTTGAAATAGCCCAAGTTTCCAGCAAGTAGTTCTGTAAATGCAAAGCGTAAGCCGTGTAGCGTGATCGCATTAACTGCTCTGCCGATTCTGGATAGGTTTTGCGCGTATGAAAAGGAAGGCAGCAGTCGCTATAGTTTTGGCCGGAGCCACATAAGCAGAGAGAGTCCTTGGCGTTATTAGACGAAGTGGACATGATAGATCTTCTTCAAACGTATTGATAATAGAATGGCCGCCGTCAATAGACCTAATACGATTCCTAGCCAAAAACCTTGAACACCCATAGGCTCAACAATCCAATCCCTAAAGGCAAATACATAACCCAGCCCCATTCCAACCCCCCAGTAGGTTACAAATGTAACGAACATGGTTATCTTAGTATCATGAAACCCCCTTAAAGCACCGGCCGATGTGACCTGAAGGGCATCAAAAACCTGATAAATGGCTGCAAAAATAAGCAATGAACTGGCTATCAAAACAACGGAAGTATCATCGGTATACAGTGCAACAATCTCAAATCTTAGAAAGTAGCTAATAAGTGCCAATGAGAAGCCAATCAATAATGCCATCGTAAAACCAATAATTAGGCTGATACGAATCTGTTCACGGTTATTTCTACCGAACCCGTCACCGACTCTTACCGTTAATGCCATCGCTAGACTTAACGGCACCATAAAGGCCATGGATGTGAAACTTAAAGCGATTTGATTACCCGCAATGACTTCAGCCCCTAATGGAGCAATAAATAAAACAATCATACTGAATAGACTGACTTCGAATAAGAGCGCTAATGTATTAGGGACACCAAGAGCCAGTATCGGTTTGATACCCGATTTCCAGCTAGGACGTAATCGAATGCGCAAGGCAATGGCTGGCCTGCAAAAGGGTCTGGTTAACTTAGCTTTAAAAACATAGAGGAGACCTGCCAAAAGCATTACCCACATCACAATCGTACTCGCTATGCCACAACCCGCCGCGCCTAAGGGCTCAATAGGCCCCATGCCATATATAAAAATGGTGTTTAACGGAATATTTAAGAACAGTGCGAAAAAACTAATCCACATAGTGGGTAGTGTCGTGCCCAAGCCTTACCCAAAAAAACGTAATGCTTGATAAAGCACTACGGCAGGCAAGCCAAATGCGATATAAAACAAATAGTCTTGAGTCATTTGATAAATCGAACTGTTTAAATCCAATAGATTTAATACCCATTCGAGATTCATTAAAATCCATAAACTGACAAAGCCAAGAGGCAAAGCCAACCAGAGACCTTGAAAGAAAAATTCAGTGATTTTATTAACTTGAAGCTGACCATTAGCTTTAGCCACTAAAGGGGTAATCGCGAGCAGTATCCCCGTAGAGAACATGAACACAGGGAGCATTATGCTTGACCCAAGACCAATTGCAGCCAAGTCATTGGTACCAACCCATCCTGACATCAATGTATCTACCACGCCTAACCCCGTTAGAGCCCATTGTGCCAAGAGAATAGGCATTGCTAACTTTAGCAGAAGTGATGATTCCGTCTGGAATTTAGACAACCTACTATTTTTCATAGAGATGCATAGGTTAGTTGTCTGTTATTTGACTTCATCAGCTGCTTTTTGCTCGTCTTTTGATGAATCTAATTCTGAATGACTATCGTCTTCAGCCCAATACTCTGAACCGTGCTGCTCTTCTAGAGTTTGGATATTATCTTCTTCAAGTTGTTCCTGTAAAACATCACCCTCAGGTTCTGCAGGCACAATAAATTTTGGTAAAGCTATAATAATCAGAATTTTGCAAGTCCAGTAAATGGTGGCATAAATAACGACTCCCATCATTAAGACTAAAGGTAAGCCAAACACTAAATCGACAATCAAAGCGTCACCGCTCTTGAGCATAGTGACCAAAGATTTTTCAATAATAGTGAAATACAACCAACCAATCACACCTAAAAGGCTTAATAAAATGACATAGCGATTCAAACGGGGATGAATATGGGAATTTCTAAATAGGCAAAACATAATTTTTTCTCTGTATAAATTTATAAAGTGAGGAGCGCTAAAATTCTTGATGATTTAGCCTGAAAAATGAATAATATTGAATGGAAAGGTAAACAAATAGAGATTAATCAAGTGATTGAACGGCTAGCTTTTGAAAAAAAGGCCATTGCAGTGCGATATAAGTACTGGCCACATTAAATTCTGCATTTAACAACATGCGCTTTGCATCTGTAAAAGCGAGCTTAATCACCCGAATATCCTCATGATCGTCTGCTAATCCAGCAAACTCACTGACCTCATTCGCGCAAATATCGGCCGCATATAAATGCAAAACCTCATCACAACCCCCTGGGCTCGTATAGAATTGACAAACATACTCCAACTCCAAGACTTCAATGCCCGCCTCTTCCCGGGACTCTCGAATACCTGCCTCAACCGCTGTTTCGCCTAAATCTATCATGCCAGCCACAGGTTCAAGTAACCAGGCCTGGTCAGGTTGATTCAACTGTTGTGCGTGCTGCAAAGCGCCTGGGCGACACTGTTCAACCAATACAATTTGCTTTAAGTTTGAATCATAAAGTAAAACAACAACCGCCTCACCCCGACAAAACAATTCACGCTTAATCTCTGGAGAGCAACCACCTTGATATAAAGAGTGCTTAAAAAGTAAAGACTGAACTTTGAAAAAACCTTGAAATTCAGTCTTAACCAACTGAATATTTAGTGTTTTTTCCGGTATCGTATTCATCGTCGTTTGGGTTTTGTTTTGCGCTATATTTGATGACATAAACGCTCCTAATGTCTTTCTATCATAGGAACACGTTGTGTAATCCCACACAAGAGTTCATAACTAATCGTTCCAGACCATTGCGCGACCTCATCGACACTTAAAGAATCCCCCCAGAGCTCAGCTGTACTGCCGATTTCGATTAAACCAATATAATCGGTTATATCAACAGAAATCATATCCATTGAAACCCTCCCAACTAAGGAGACACGATAGCCTTTGATTAAAACAGGCGTGCCTGAAGGGGCATGCCTTGGATAACCGTCTCCATAACCAATGGCAATCACGGCAATGATCGAATCACGTTGAGCCGTCCAGCTATTACCATAACCAACAGATTCCCCCGAACGAACATCCTTAATGGCGATGACTTTGGATTCTAGTTGCATCACTGCTTGAAGTTTCAACCCTGACTCCTCTACTTGACCAGAACCATAGAGCATAACACCGGGACGTATCCACTCGAAACCTTGGTTTGAGTAGCGCTGAACTCCTGCAGAATTGAGCAAGCTTTTAGGCAAGTCATAAGCTGCACTGACCTGCTCAAATGTCGTAATTTGTTGCTGAGTAAAGCACAGAGCAGCGGAGTGCTCTTCATCTGCAGATGCCAGATGTGACATTAAATGTAGGTGGAAGGTGTTTGAATTCGACTCGAGCTGGCGAATAATAGAATTAACTTCATCAGGCTCAAATCCTAAACGATGCATTCCAGTATCTATTTTAATCCAGACATTGATACCAAACGGGGCTGTAAACTCAAGCAACCACTCTAACTGATAGTGGGAGTGGACAACTAAATCAAGACGATTTTGAATAATTAAGGGCAATTCTGCTTTGGAAAAAAGGCCTTCAAGCAATAAAATACGATGTAAAAACCCTTTTTGACGCAATATGAGTGCTTCATCAATGGAAGCAACCCCAAAACCATCAGCATGGCTTAATTGTTGAGCTACTCGAATGAGTCCATGCCCATAGCCATTGGCTTTAATGACGGCCAGCACTTTACTCTTTGGAGCAAGTGTTTTAGCCACTGTCAGGTTATGACTTAATGCCGGTAAATTAAGATAAGCCTTAACGGGACGATAAAGCATTTATAAACCTACTTCAAACGTCAGTTGCAAAAATAGAAAGCAAACAGTCATCATAAATATTTTACCCTTAACATCTTAATAATGCCCATCAGTCACTGCAAAAGCAGCATGATTCTCAAAACGTGTATATTCACCGATAAAGGTAAGTCGGACAGTCCCTAAAGCACCATTACGGTGCTTACCAATAATGATTTCAGCAGTGCCTTTATCTTCAGATTCTGGATTGTAGACCTCATCACGATAAATGAAGACGATGATATCAGCATCCTGCTCAATCGCGCCTGATTCACGTAAATCCGACATAATGGGCCGTTTATTTGGACGCTGCTCTAAACTTCGGTTTAACTGAGAGAGAGCAATGACCGGAATATTGAGTTCCTTCGCCAACGCCTTGAGTCCACGTGAAATTTCTGAGATTTCATTAACTCGGTTTTCAGCATTAGCTGAACCACGCATTAACTGTATATAATCGATAACAATGAGACCCAAGCCTGTCACCTGCGTTTCAGGTTCAGCATGCCCTGCTTCAAGCGCATCTTTCAACTGCTGTGCACGTATATCTTTATCAATTCTGCGAGAACGGGCTCTTAATTCTGTAATCATCAGAGCGGGAGTATCATCAATAAACACTTTGGCTTGTGACAACAGATTGATGGCTTTATTGAGTTTTGGCCAATCATCCTGAGCTAACTTACCTGTACGCATTCGACCCGCGTCAATACGACCAATCGAACTAATCATACGCATCGCAAGAGATTCGCCAGGCATCTCCATACTGAAGACAGCGACGGGTGTATTATTTTTGGTGGCTATATTCTCTGCAAGGTTCATTGAGAAAGTAGTCTTACCCATTGAAGGTCGACCGGCAACGATAATTAAATCTGCTTTTTGCAAGCCCGCGGTAATTTCATCAAATTCCGTTAAGTGCGTCTCCTGCCCTGTGATGGTCCCTTCAGAGTTAAACAATTCATCTATTTTATTGATGGCGGCTTCAAGCAAGACATCCATCGACTTATATTGGCGCTCTTTACCTTCTCCGTGTTCAGCAATAGAGTTTATCTTAGCTTCAGCAATATCAAGGATTTCTCGAACATCACGACCCTGTGGAAAGTAAGCACTTTCGGAAACATCATTACTGGCCTGAATTAAGCCTCTTAAAATACCCTTATCTCTGACTAACTGCGAGTAATACAAGATATTAGCGGATCCTGGCGTATTTTTTACCAGTTCAGCAAGATAAGCACGCTCACCTGCAAGTTCCAGCTGACCGACCGAATCGAGATATGCGACACAAGCGACTAAATCAAAAGGTTTATTGTTGCGACTCAAAGCCGTCAAAGCAGAATAAATAGCTTGGTGCTGCTTAGTATAAAAGTCATTTTCATTGATGAGAGCACTTACGTCATCGTAGACACCGTTAGACAACATCAACCCACCTAAGACAGATTGCTCGGCCTCAATGGAATGCGGGGGTACTTTAAATAACTCTTCTGATTTAACTAACTTGGCGGATTTGTGATTCATAGACTAACAGTATGTTTTTAACTCAAAAATGAAGAGTCATTATACCGTCAAGCATGCTTAGATGACTTTAAATATTCAAGTCATTTTCATTAAAATGCATCGGGTATTTAAATGAAGAATGTTAGGAGCGCTCTATACGATAGAAAGGGGTTTTATAAACCTAATACAGGATTTTAAACAAAAAAAAGCGAAGCCATTCTTAGAATGAACCTCGCTTTTTTAAACAATCGAGAGAAAATTACTCTGCGATTGGTTTGATCTCAACTGTAATTGAAGCAACCACATCAGAATGTAGTTGAATATCAATTTCATAAGTACCGATATGACGCAATACACCTTCAGGCATACGTACATCACGGCGCTCAACTTCGAAACCAGAAGCCTTAAGGGCATCAGTAATATCTTGAGTACCAACAGAACCGAATAATTTACCTTCGTCTCCACAAGTTGCTTCAATAGTGACCACTTGACCGTTTAAGTTTTCGTAAACACCTTGTGCTACGGCTAATTCAGCAGCTGCCGCTTTCTCAAGCTCAGCGCGGATTTCTGCAAATGCTGCAACATTTTCTTTAGTTGCTGCTTTTGCTTTACCTTGTGGAATCAAAAAGTTACGAGCATAACCAGACTTAACTGATACTTCATCGCCTAAAGACCCTAGGTTTTGTACTTTTTCAAGCAGAATAACGTTCATAGCTTAAACCTCTATAATTCTTCTTTTTCCCATCGGTTTCGAAAGTCTACCCAAGTATCTACTAAACCGATGGTTGCTAATATCAACATCGTTTGAGGAAATAAAAATAACAGGAAATAAAGTCCCACCAACCAAGCCTTATGTAACTGCTTAATTGAGACAGTTTGATGTGCAATGGCAACGCCCTGAAACATCAAACCGACAATGACAATACCGGATAAATCATAAACCAGACCAGCTGACTGACCTGAGACCAAACCAAATATAGCAAGTAAAATTGCCACATAAGCTGTTGATTTAGGAAGCTTTAATTGATAAAAATCAACCTTAAACTGCCCTGGATTGTATAATTCACTTTGCCACCAGCGTCCCATTGTTAGGATTGAAAACCAAAGTATCACGGCAAAAACCGCTAATAACATGGTTACCATCTTCACCATTCCAGAGATCACATCTGGTTGATAAACAACCTCCGCAGCCTCTAAAACTGGAACCGCATGTTGGTTAAATAAAGCTAACCACCATTCAGCTGGGTTAGGAATCATTAGATGAAATCCAAGAACAGCTAACCCAGTCATAATCATTGCTGTTTGAAGTGCTGATGCTAATGAATCAGTTTGTCGTAAGACAACACTCATTAACCACACGGGTAACATATATTCTAAAACTGAAACAATCGCAGGCCAATAAGCCCCAGAAATCATAACAGTCAATAATACTTGACTCGCAGCACCCCAAACAAGGGTCTTAAAACCTTCTGCAACCGAGACTTTCAAGGTCACTAAGGCGATAATTGCACCCACAAAAATACCAAGTGGGGCAATCCATACACTGAGTGCCGCAAATAGACAAACTGCGATGATTGCCTGCATAGGCCCTTTCATGGAGTATTTGGCTATTGCTAACATTCAGTACCTGTTAAATTTAACTAATCTTCAAATTTCTATTTATGTTGATCAGTATATGGCAATAAAGCAATATAACGCGCACGTTTGATTGCAGTCGCCAATTGACGCTGATACCTAGCGCTTGTTCCTGTAATACGGCTAGGAACAATTTTTCCTGTTTCCGTAATATAGGCTCTCAAAGTATCTAGGTCTTTATAGTCAATTTGTTTTACGCCATCAGCTGTAAAACGACAAAATTTCTTTCTTCCAAATCCTCTAGACATTCTTCTCTCCTTGTCCGCGGGAATCATTTGAACGAGTGTCTTGACGTGTATCACGACGCTTGTCAAACTTTTCATCTTTCTTGCTAAGCACTACTGAAGGCTCAGTAATAGCTGTTTTTTGCTTAACGATGATGCTACGTAAAACCGCATCATTGTAAAAGAAAGCATTCTCTAATTCATCAAGTGCTGTTTGGTTACATTCGATATTCATCATAATGTAATGGGCTTTGTGTACCTTATTGATAAGATACGCAAGTTGACGGCGACCCCAGTCTTCTAAACGGTGAATTGAACCACCAGACTGCTCGATAAGGGTGCGGTAACGCTCTAGCATTGCAGGAACCTGTTCAGATTGATCAGGGTGCACTAGAAATACGACTTCATAATGACGCATTAATTCTCTCCTTATGGATAATAAAAAGTTTCCTGACACTCTCGCAAGAGTACAGTGAAACAAGGAATCCTCAGACACACTGCCTGAAAAGCGCGAATTATAAACGATATTGACAGTTGTTACAAGGGCTTACCTAGTCAAGACTACTATTAATATCCTTAAGAACCTGTAAAGGATATTTCGACCTTGTAATTGGACGACCTATCACAAGATAACTTGAGCCCGCATTCATTGCTTGTCTTGGTGTCATAATGCGTTTTTGATCATTAACCTCACTGCCTTCTGGACGTATACCAGGAGTCACTAAGAGGAAACCAGACCCTAACATCCTGCGTAATAACGTTGCTTCCTGTGCCGAGCAGACTACCCCATCCATGCCTGAAGACTGAGCCAACTGAGCCAGTCTAAGGACATTATCATTAGGCGAGCCTTGTAGTCCAACTTCAGCCAAATCCGATTGTTCCATACTCGTCAACACCGTCACCGCAATCAACAGTGGTCGCTTTTCAAACTCATCCAAGGCCTCTCTAGCCGCTTGCATCATCTTCCGACCACCTAAAGCATGCACATTCACCATCCACACACCCAAGCGTGCTGCTGCCTTAACAGCCTTAGCGACCGTATTTGGAATATCATGATATTTCAAATCTAAAAAAACGTCGAAATCTCTGGAAATTAATATGGCTACAAAATCCGGGCCTGCAACTGCAAACAACTCCTTACCGACCTTTAAACGACACTCTTCAGGACGTAAGTTGCCAACAAAATCCAATGCCGAGGCTTCATCTGCAAAATCCAATGCAACTAAGACCTTAGGATCTACTAAATGAATTAATGACTGGCTATTTTGTAAATTACTTTGACCCATAAGAGACTCTACTTTTCTAATTTTAACAAAGGATTATCAGATTCTTTTAATGCTTTATTGACATTAACTTGATCTTTTTTAAGTTGAATTATTTGACTAGCTTGTTTGTGATTAATCTTAATTTGCTTACGTAAGCGCCACTTAAGCTGTGCGACTTGAATAAGAATAACACCAGCCCCTAGGAGGACGCCTAAAATAAGCATCACGGCCAATACAAGACTTAAAGGTAACGTAGGCCTAATCAAGAAGAGATCTAGCGTAACAGGCGCTGGATTTAGAACACCTAAAACCATCCCTATCCCAAGAATAAATAAGGTTACTGTAAATGAAATGAGTTTAAACATGAGTAATCTCTCCACGATAATAATAGAGGGATTATAGAGGAATAAAAAAAGGGGCTACTTATGTAGCCAGTCGTCGTGT
>VCMI01000101.1 GCA_006222135.1 Thiomicrorhabdus sp.
ACACGACGACTAGCTCAACAATCGCCCAAGAAAGTGTTTAGGATTCAGAACACCTAATGAGGTGTTCTGGGAAATTAAAACTGTTGCACTTACGACTTGAATGTATCATAATAAAACTATTTTGTGGCTTACTGTCACTTTAACCACATCTAAGATGATGTTAATTAAAAAGAGACATGTTTATGAAGAATATAATTTTTATTTGCCTAATTGGCAGGTCTATTGCCGTTGCCCGCTACTCTGCTTGCCGGTACAAAAGTACCCGATTTTAGCCAGTACAAGGATGTTAACCAGAAAAAAACCGCCTTCTTTGAATTCATGTTGCCGCATATCAAAAAGTCGAATGCTGCCATTAAAAAAACGCGTCATTTTTTACAGGCACTTTCTCCAAGCGAATTAAGCAAACAACAGCCTCGTTTGATTGCAATGGCCGAAAGCTATCGTGTCGGCCATAAAGACAAAACATTGCTTGAAGTCAAAAAAGCGCTGCTTAAGAAAGTCGATGTGATTCCACCTTCTCTTGCTTTGGCACAAGCGGCTAATGAGTCGGCTTGGGGTACATCGCGTTTTGCTAGAAAGGCTTCCAACTTCTATGGCCAATGGTGTTTTACCAAAGGGTGTGGTCTGGTGCCAAGACAACGTGGTGATGGCAAGGGGCATGAAGTGCGTAAATTTGATTCCGCCTACGGTTCCGTCAAGAGTTACATCCATAACCTGAACTCTCATCCAGCTTATGCTCAATTGCGAGAAATACGTTATAAGAAAAGACAGCAAAAACAACGTGCAACAGGACTAGAATTAGTGGTTGGTTTAGAGAAGTACTCTCAAAGAAAACATGCCTATGTTAAAGAGTTATCAAGCATGATTCGTTATAACAAGTTGGGTCAATACGACTCTTAAAACGTTATGACTCTCCATTGAAAATGGCTGGATAAGATTCCCCTCTCTTATCCGGCCTTTTTTATGTCTGCTCGAAACGTGAGCATTCCATTATCGCAGACGATAAAAAAGCCTGCTGAATACTCGGTATTCGAAGCAGGCTTTGGAGCGAAATAGTGGCGCTACAATTTTGTAGGGCTAACTTATGCCATTAATTGGCTTTGTAATTTTTTCAATGCTTGTTGCTCAACTTGGCGAATTCGTTCCATAGAAACACCATGCTCTTGCGATAGGGCTTTTAGGCCTACTTTATCTTCTGTTAACCAGCGTTTTTGCAGAATGTCTTGGCTACGAGCATCTAAGGTTGCTAAGGCATTTTGCATGCGTGCCAACTCATATTCAGCCTGGTTTTGTTGAACCAAAGCGGTTTCTGGATCCGCTTCTTGGCTGATTAAAATTGGAAAGGTCGTGTTTTCATTGTCATCATCAGAAGACATGTCCACTGGCAAGTCTTTGCCATATAAACGCATTTCCATCTCGAGAACATCTTTACGAGTCACACCGAGTTTTTCAGCAACCGTGTCTGCATCGACGTCACTAAACCATTCCAGTGATTTCTTAGAGCTGCGCAGTTTAAAAAATAGTTTACGTTGTGCTTTGGTGGTCGCTGTTTTAACAATACGCCAGTTTTTAATGACATACTCATTGATTTCGGCGCGAATCCAATGCACTGCAAACGTCATTAAACGGACGTTTTCTTCCGGATTAAAGCGCTTAACGGCTTTCATTAAGCCGATGTTACCTTCCTGAATGATGTCACCTAATGGCAAACCATAACCTTTAAAAGTACGAGCGACTGGCACGACATAACGTAATGAAGAGAGAATTAACTGGCGTGCCGCATCAACATCTTCTTGATAATAAAGTTTTTCAGCCAGAACGTGCTCTTCTTCAGCCGTTAATTTCTGAATATTTTTAACCGTCTGCAAGTAGCTCTCGAGGTTTTGACCTGGCGCTAACTCGTGCGACGAAGCCGCTAAAGTCGGTAAAAACCCGGTTGTATTTAATTGTGCGTTGATTGTTTGCATCGTAAAACACCTCAATAAACTTTATTTCAATAGAGCCATTTTAGCACTCTTTATAAGAGAGTGCTAATTAAGTCATGATATGTTCATTGTTGCTAAAAATAACCATAAATCAATTAGATAGTGTCATACCCATTAAAAGAGTAGTAGGCGTTAAATCCATATTATTAATGGTCTCTAGACTAAATGACTAAATTTAATTGATGGGTCAGGACTCTCTAATGTATTACGTGAAAATCTATCGGGAATAATCGCTCGATTACCGCAGCAGGGGAGTTCAGTAGAGAGTGAATTTTTCGATTAGATTGTGCTGGGTATTTGGCCTTTAATCATAAAAGAGATTAAACACAAAAAAGCCGAGAAAGTTCTCGGCTTTTGGCCATCGTATTACAAGTTTTGTGCTTGAACGCCGTTATTAAGCGTTGCTTGGCAGCTGGCCTGTTTGTTGCATCATTTCCATCCACGCATCACGTAGTTCTGTCAGGATATCAATGGCGCTATCAAGATAGAAGGCATCTTTTTCAAAAACGGCTTCTTGAATGCTTTGATCGGCATAGCGATAGAGCTCTTCAAGATCAAATGCCAGTGGTGTTTCTTCGGTAAGCGCTAGGCGATCCCGTAAGGCATCTAGAATCGTTGTCATACGCCCTAGGTGAAACCCTTTCTCGACTAAAGCATGGCTTTGGTGGCAAACTTTTGCCATATTACCCTTATCTACCGCACCCTGTAATAACAAGAGGATGGTTTTACGCGGGTTCTCTTTTAGGTGTGCTTCAGTTTCTTGATTTCGTTTGTACTCTTGAAGAATCGGAGCTTTTACTTCTGCTGATGTTGTATTGTTTACAGTCATTTGTGGTTCCCCTATGCATATATATGCACTTTGCTATTTTGTGTGTTTAGCGAGATTTAACGTTTTGAACCTATATAGGAGACCTTTGCACGAGACCATAAACGGATAAAAATGGCTAAAATGTTACTGCTTTTCGTTGGAAAACTTGTCAATAGCTAGCAATTAACTACCTTTACCGCCTTAACCAGTAAAATTTTATCTAATTTTTATCTCGTCCCTGACTCGTGCAAAGGTCTCTATAGGTATTAAAGTTGGTTCATAAACAATTAAAGTTTTTCCTTTGCTAGGCGTAGAGCATAAGGTATGCCATATTTTATAGCGGGGATTTTGACTGGATATGTGTGTTTGCGGTGCTGTGGCTATTAACGCCTTTAAAAACAGTGGGTCGAGGGTTGGTTTAACGTGTTTTTAATTCGGATAAACAAGGTGGTTTTATTTTAAACGGACCTGAGCAGCTCCGTTTAAAACAGTTCTAGAGGGTTTTAAGTCAATTAATAAACTGTGATTACACTGTGGTTTTATTAAAATGTCACTTTTACGGCAGCCGCAACTTGATTGGCTTTGTTTATGGCTTCTTCAATGGTGTCTGCTTTTGCAATGGCAACGCCCATGCGGCGGCGACCGTCAATTTCTGGTTTACCAAACAAGCGAATTTGCGTGTCGGGTAAAGAGAGCGCCTGCGTTAGATTGGAGAATTCCGTCTGGCGAGATTTGCCGGTCGGCAAAATAACACTCGAAGCGGTTGGACCCTGTTGTCTAATATTTGGAATCGGCAAGCCTAAGATGGCACGTGCATGCAAAGCAAACTCAGAGAGATCTTGTGACATTAAGGTCACCAAACCTGTGTCATGTGGTCGAGGCGAGACTTCACTAAAGTAAACAGTGTCGCCTTTAATAAAGAGCTCAACGCCAAATAGGCCTCGCCCAGTGTCACCGCATAAGTTATCGGTCACTTTACGAGCGATTTCTTGAGAGATTGTTATAGCGGCCGCATTCATAGCGTGCGGTTGCCATGATTGGCGGTAATCGCCATCTTCTTGATGATGGCCTATCGGCTCACAGAAACTAATACCTTGTTCGTGACGAACCGTTAATAAGGTAATCTCATAATCAAAATCAACAAAGCCTTCAATAATGACTCGTCCTTTACCCGCGCGCCCGCCTTCTTGAGCATATGACCAGGCCTGGTCAATATCGGTGGCCGTTTTAATGACGCTTTGACCTTTACCAGACGAACTCATAATCGGTTTAACGACGCAAGGCATGCCGATGCGCCCAATGGCCGCTTCAAAATCTACTTTGGTATCTACAAACTCATAAGGCGAGGTTGGAATGCCCAATTCTTCGGCGGCTAAGCGGCGAATGCCTTCACGATTCATTGTCAATTGGGTGGCACGTGCGGTCGGTATTATTTTGACACCTTCTTTCTCTAGCTCGGCTAAAGTGTCTGTGGCAATCGCCTCAATTTCTGGCACGACCATATGCGGTTTTTCCAACTCAATAACCTTTCTTAAGGCATTTTCATCTAACATATCAACGACATGACTGCGGTCTGCAACCTGCATGGCCGGAGCGTTTGCGTAACGATCCGCGGCAATGACTTCTACGCCTAAACGTTGCAATTCAATGGCTACTTCTTTGCCTAACTCTCCGGCTCCACAGAGCAGTACACGGATGGCGGTAGATGAAAATGGGGTACCAATGCTAGACATGGCATATCCTTTGCTAATAGCTAGTTAATAAATTTAAAGAGCCAGTTTATCGGCGGCTTAAATAAGAACTTGAGTCATTCGTGTTTAAAAGACATTAATGGACAGGGCTTAACCTGAAGATTCTCTGAAATGCCAAATATTATAACGCCATTTCAGACCTTAATAGTCTTCATCCCGTTAAGTCCTTTTAGTAAGGGTAAAGGGTCAGCGCCATGTTAGAGTTAAGAAACACTGTTAAAGAGCCGGATACAGAAAGCGTTACTTCGACTGAGGTAGATCGGTTTTTGCTGTCAGATCGCTCCAGAACCAAGAAGATGGTTGAGAGATCTCCTCTGGCCGCTGGATTCAGTGTTAAAAAAATACTTCGTGTGTTGCAAGACAGCTTTTCTCATACCGGTGATATTCCGCAAGCGATTGAAGAGATGGTAGAAGCGCAAGTACAGACGCGTACTCGTGAACTATTTCGCCAAGCTAATTATGATGCCTTAACCCATTTACCAAATCGTGCTTATTTTCACAATACACTTGAACAGTTGGTGATCGATGGCAAAGATAGCGGCACTGAATTCACTCTGCTATTTTTAGATTTAGATGGCTTCAAAAACATCAACGATACGTTAGGCCACCATGCTGGTGATGAGTTATTGAGAAACGTCAGTGCGCGTTTAATCTCAGCCGTTCGCGAAGGTGATATTGTCAGCCGCTTGGGGGGTGATGAGTTTGTTATTTTGTTAGCTGGTCTGTCGGATCGTGAAATGACTGAAAACATCTGTAATCGTATTATTTTTGAAGTCAGTCGTCCTTATTGGATCGATAAAAATGATGTGGCAATTTCAACTAGTATTGGTGTGGCGCGTTATCCTGAAGATGCCAAAAGTTGTGCAGATTTAGTTGAAAATTCAGATAAAGCACTTTATGTTGCGAAAGCCAATGGGCGTAGCACTTTCCGTTTCTATGCTGATGTCGTTGAACAAGCAGAGCACAAAGAGAGCGATTTAACGGCCTCTCTAAAAGACGCCATTAGCGCCGGCGAGATAGAAGTTTGCTTTGAGCCTCAAATCGATTTAGTCAGTCAAAAAATTGTCGGCGCAAGTGTCAGCGCTCTTTGGAATAGTGAATCAGTTGAAAATCCTTACTTACCTGGTTGGATGGATCAGCTTGATCAGAGTGGTTGGGAAGGTTCCGTTGGGACATGGTTGATTGATAGTGGTCTATATTATCTACAGCAGTGGCAACAAGTGAATGATGAACTAGTGATTTCAATACCTGTGATGGAAAATGTCTGGAGAACTGAAAATATGGTTGAGTTCATGAATCATCGCTTAGCGACTTTTAATGTCAAAGCATCGCAAGTGCAGTTAGAATTTTCATTACAAGCCATTACCGAAGCCGATTTACAAAATAGCCTACAAGAATTAAGTGAAGCTGGTTACCAGATTACGTTGACCGAAGTCGGTAAAGTGCCATTGGATCTTGCGCAGTTAATGAATTTGAATTTACAAGAGATCAAACTAGATCGTGTTTGGCTTCAAGATGCTCTAGAAACTACAAATGGTCAGAAATGGGTAAAAGCCGTTATTCAAATGGCGAAAACATTAGATGTTTGTGTCATTGCCACGGGCATCGAAAACCGCACGCAAGCAACCCTATTACAGAGCATGGGCTGTTTAATGGGGCAGGGCTTAATGTGGGCTCAGCCTTTGGATTCAAATTCATACTATCAAGCCATTACGGCTCAGTTACCCGTTATGCACTAGAAAAGACTCTCTTTATATCAAGTGACTTCTATAGATTGTTTTAAGTTCACTGAAATCAAAAAGCCCAGATTAAAATCTGGGCTTTTTAGTTATTGAATATCTGAATTGTTGAGTCAATTCTACAGTTGACCAGGCCTGGTATGTCCACGGCAGAACAAAACCATGTGGGCGCAGGATAAGTCCTGCGGCTTTATAAAAACTATGTAAGTGCAGGAATATTTTATTTTCCGCCGGTTTGGAATTTGTTTTGTACAATGGATAGGCGTGCTTTAATTGCATCTATAGCGGTTTATGGCTGGCCGTTTTCAAATCTTTAAGAACAAAGAGAAGGGGAATGTTATTAAAATTGCTTGGTTGCTTATTTTTGCTTTGGTCTTAATCTGGTCAGGAATTCACCCTAAAGATCAAACCACCTGGTTTTTAGAGGTCTTGCCTGCTCTGGTCGGCTTGGTGGTTTTAGCTTTGACCGATAGCCGTTTTCGCTTAACTCCGTTACTCTACTTTTTGATCTTAGTACACTGCATTATATTGATGGTCGGTGGGCACTATACCTATGCCGAAGTCCCCCTGTTTGATTGGCTAAAAGAGCCTTTTGATTGGTCGCGCAATAACTACGATAAGTTAGGCCATTTGGCACAAGGTTTTGTGCCGGCAATGATTGCCAGAGAGATTATTATTCGTAAACAGATTATTCAAGAGCGCTTTTGGCAGGGGTTCTTTATTGTCTCATTTTGCCTGGCATTCAGCGCGTTCTATGAGTTGGTAGAATGGTGGGTGGCACTTTTCTCAGAGGAAGCCGCAGAGGCCTTCTTGGGAACGCAAGGATATATCTGGGATACACAGTCCGATATGTTGTATGCGTTAATCGGCTCGCTGTTAGCGTTAGGCCTGTTAAGCAGGTGGCACAATGCTCAATTAGCTCAATTGAACTCTAGGAAATAAAGCTAAGGAGGGTATTGTGGGTCAAATTGGACTCGGTATCCTTTCCTATAACAAAGTATCATAAGCAGACAATTAAACAGAGAGTCATTGAAGAGTATGCAAACAGAAGAAAAAACAGCTACAGAAATGGAATCTCCCGAACTTCCTGAAGCCATTGAATATGCGGGTTTTTGGATAAGAGTCATGGCGACACTCATTGATAGTGTCATCGTCATGATTATCACACTGCCCATTATTACCGCAATCTATGGTGAGGTCCCTAGAGATGGTTATACCTATCTGCAAGGCGGTTGGGATTTGGTGATTAACTACCTATTTCCAGCTGTCGCGGTCATTGTTTTTTGGATTTATAAATCGGCGACCCCGGGAAAGTTATTGACTAAAATCTCGATTGTCGATGCCAAGACGGGCGGAAAACCTTCGACAGGCCAGTTTATCGTGCGTTACTTTGGCTATTTTGTCTCGATTATTCCCTTATGTGCAGGGCTTATTTGGGTAGCATTTGATGAACGTAAACAAGGTTGGCATGACAAGATCGCAGGCACGGTGGTGATCAGAAACAAAGTAACTGATAATGATGTGAACTCTGACATCGAAGGTTTAAAGCCTCTTGATTAGTAGGGTAGGTTTACATTAGGTTGATGTTTAACACGGATATCTAGACATAAAAAACCCCGCAATTGAAGTGACCCCAAAAAGTTGGACATTTTAGTTAAGCGGCACTTAAGGCCTGGTTTCGATATTCTATCGGAGTCAGGCCTTTTAGTTTCACCTTGATTCGTTTTGTATTGTAATACTCGATATAGTCTTTAATTTCTTCCATCAGATGCTCAGCGCTGTTGAACTTCTTACGATGATACATCTCGGTTTTTAGGATTCCAAAAAAGTTCTCAGCAACCGCATTGTCTAAACAGTTCCCTTTTCTTGACATACTCTGAGTTAATCCATGCTCTTTAAGTAGCTTCTGAACTTCACCATGCTGATACTGCCAACCTTGATCACTGTGGAATATTGGTTTGGCTTTGCCTTTTAACTTACTCATCGCTTCTTTAAGCATGTCCGTCACCAGTGGAAGGCGTGCATTTGTGGCGACTCGATAACTAATCACTTCTTGGTTAAACAGGTCAATCACGGGGGATAAGTAAACTCGCTGTTCTCCGACTTTAAACTCCGTGACATCGGTTACCCATTTTTTATCCGGTGCATCGACGTGGAAGTTTCGTTGAAGCACATTCTCGGCAATTCGGCCTACTTGACCTCTATAGGATCGGTAACGCTTTGGCCTGACGAATGACTTCAAGTTCAGTTCCTGCATTAAACGTTGAACGGCCTTCTTGTTGAGAATGTGACCTAATCGCCTTATTGCATAGGTAATGCGTCGATACCCATAACGACCTTTATGTCCCATAGATTCAACTAGTAAGTGCAACACCTATAGGAATTGAAAAAGGCCAGTTGATAAGCTACCTTTTAAGTTCCTACACAAAAGAGGTGTTGCCCAGTCGTCGTGT
>VCMI01000102.1 GCA_006222135.1 Thiomicrorhabdus sp.
GACCACGATTCGATATCTTCACGCTTAGTACCACGTAAAAGGATACCAACGTTATCACCAGCTTGACCTTGATCAAGAAGCTTACGGAACATCTCAACACCCGTAACAGTTGTTTCAGTTGTGTCACGAATACCGATGATCTGGATAACTTCACCAACTTTAACAATACCTGATTCGATACGACCTGTTGCGACTGTTCCACGACCTTGAATAGAGAAGATATCTTCTACTGGCATTAGGAATGGCTTGTCAGTTTCACGAACTGGATCAGGAATGTATGAATCCAACGCAGCAACTAAACGCTCTACAGCAGGAGCACCGATTTCAGACTGGTCATCAGCAATTGCCAATGTAGCTGAACCGATGATTACTGGAGTGTCGTCACCTGGGAATTCGTACATATCAAGAAGTTCACGAACTTCCATTTCTACTAATTCTAGTAATTCTTCATCATCAACCATGTCGGCTTTGTTTAGGAAAACAACGATGTATGGAACACCTACCTGACGTGAAAGAAGGATGTGCTCACGCGTCTGAGGCATTGGGCCATCAGCTGCTGAACATACTAGGATTGCGCCATCCATCTGTGCAGCACCAGTGATCATGTTCTTAACATAATCGGCGTGACCCGGGCAATCTACGTGTGCGTAGTGACGAGTCTCTGACTCATACTCAACGTGTGAAGTTGAGATTGTGATACCACGATCTCTTTCTTCTGGTGCGTTATCGATAGATGCGAAATCTTTAACATCTCCACCGAACTTACGTCCTTGTACTATTGTTAGTGCTGCTGTAAGAGTTGTCTTACCGTGATCGACGTGACCGATAGTACCAACGTTTACGTGAAGCTTATCGCGTGAAAACTTAGCTTTTGCCATGATGTAATCTCCTATAGTAGCAGCGACTGATAATACAGTTCGATGCAAATTAATTTCTAAAATTTGGAGCTCTTGATCGGAATCGAACCGATGACCTCATCCTTACCATGGATGCGCTCTACCGACTGAGCTACAAGAGCAAATTAAAAAGGCCCTCCCCATCAACCTGAATTAACAAATTAACAAAGAGAGCCTCTGAAATATGGAGCGGGTAAGGAGAATCGAACTCCTCTCATCGGCTTGGAAGGCCGAGGTAATAACCAATATACGATACCCGCAATATGGTGGAGGGTGGAGGATTCGAACCTCCGAAGGCTGAGCCAGCAGATTTACAGTCTGCCCCCTTTGGCCACTCGGGAAACCCTCCAAATTGTGTGTGCGTATTCTATCGAAGTTTTACAAGGTGTCAACAACAATCTACATAATTTTAATAAAACCAGTAAATTCTTATTGTCGAACCTAACTTACAAAACAGTATAAACATTACAATTGCCTGGTTTTAAGAAAACCCTGCCAGAAACTATTCGCGTATTCTAGCAACCTTTCTCCCGAATACAAGTAATTATTTCACTCTTTTAGCTTTGTTTGCTTCTGATAAAGTCCGGCTTTTAAATAGTGCTTAAATTTCAACTACATCTCAATCAGAGGCCTCGAAGGGGGACAAGCGTGAAACCCTTTTAACTGACTATGCATACTGACTAAACTTCCTCTAGAAACTTCATTTCAATACTCTCTCAATAAGCGACTCCTCCAACCACCAATATAAACTTACCAGGCCTGGTAAGATAACCTCAACTTAAATGACCTCAACCACCATAAGACACTACTGAAAACTATGAATCCAATCAAACCAAGTCACTGGGACACTCTTCTAGCCTTTGATCAAAAACATGTTTGGCACCCATACGCCAAAATTCCCAGTTCTACCCCAGCCATTGGCGTTTCTAAAACACAAGGTTCCGTCATTACCCTGGCAGATGGTCATGATGTAATCGATGGCATGTCTTCCTGGTGGGCGACGATTCATGGCTACAATCACCCCGTTATTAAACAAGCCATGCATGATCAGATTGAAATCATGCCGCATATCATGTTCGGTGGATTAACGCATCAACCCGCTATCGAGCTGGCAAAAAGGCTAATCGATCTAACGCCACCCGACCTGGTCAAGGTGTTTTTTTCAGATTCCGGCTCGGTTGCCATGGAAGTGGCTATTAAAATGGCTCTGCAATTCTGGATAAGTAAAAACAACCCGGAAAAGAATCGGTTATTAACGGTCAGAAATGGCTACCACGGTGACACGTTTGCCACCATGGCGACTTGCGATCCTGATAATGGCATGCACCACATATTTAGCCAAAACCTTGTTCAACACTTTTTCGCCCCAGCACCTGAGATGGGATTTGATATAGAATCCGACAACTCTGATATTCAGGCGTTTGAAACTTTACTGCAAGCACACCATACAACTATCGCAGCCGTCGCGATTGAACCGATTGTACAAGGCGCAGGTGGTATGCGTTTTTATCGTCCTGCCTATCTCAAGCAAGTCAGAGCTTTGTGCACTCAATACAATGTACTATTGATTACCGATGAGATCGCCACAGGGTTTGGCCGCACAGGAAAACTGTTCGCGTGCGAATGGGCAGATATCACACCCGATATTATGTGCATTGGCAAAGCCTTAACCGGCGGTTATATGACCTTAGCAGCCACGCTTTGCACCCAAAAATTAGTGACACAATTAGTAATGGCGACCCGGGACTCCTCATGCACGGCCCAACCTTTATGGCCAATCCTTTAGCCTGTGCCACCGCGATTGCGAGCATTGATCTATTATTAGAGTCACCCTGGCAGCAAAACATTCAGCGAATCGAGCAGCACTTGCAAGCAACGCTGTTACCGCTTAAAGAGATTAAAGGCATAGCGGATGCACGCGTATTAGGTGCGATTGGGGTGGTTGAATTGGAGCGAGAAGACCTAGGCCCAGCGATACAGGCACTAGCCATCGAAAATGGGATTTGGCTAAGACCATTCGGCAAACTGATCTATACCATGCCCGCCTTTAATATTCCACAGGCACAACTTACAATATTGACTGACGGCATGGTCAAAGCGATTCAAACCGCTCTACATGAAGCGCGCTAAAGACATTTAATAACAAGAGATTGAGACAGTGAATTATTTTTTAGAGGCTCTTAAAAACTATGTGACCTTTACCGGCCGAGCCACCCGCCAGCAGTATTGGATGTATATCCTGTTTTACATTGTCTTTTATTTTATCGCCGTCACACTCGACATTAATCTCGGGCAATTTGATAAAGAGAAGATGACCGGCTTTATCAGCACCGTTTACACTTTTGGCTTATTACTACCGACGGTTGCGATACTCGCCAGACGACTACATGACATCGGTCGTAGTAGCTGGTGGATATTGTTGATACTTATCCCAGTGGCAGGTTCACTGATCATTCTTATTTTTACTTTAATGGATAGTCAGAAAGGCGAAAATGAATATGGAGAAAGCTTAAAGTACCCGAATACAGCACTCCCAGATTCGGACATGCTTAACTAAAAGTCACTTGTTCCGTCATTAAAAGACCAATCTATTTTTGAAAAACACGGGCTGTTTAAAAACAAAGCCACCAGGCCTGGTCACTTTGAATTCGACTTTGCTATCGAAGCAAACTGATATATTGAGCAATCGATTTATAGCTCGGTTTATAGGCTACAGCACAAACAGAATCTACCGGAAAACCAGCTCTAGATTCAATGCGAATATTCTCAAAACCCGCCAACTCTAACAAAGAACCAACCTCTTCCTCCGTATAGCGTGCAAAAATCGTCGGATGCAACTGCATTCTATCAATCTGCTCACCAGTACGAAAACCCAAAACAAACTTGCCACCTGGCTTTAAGACTCTGAGAACTTCTTTGAAATGCGGTTCTGGCGGTTGCCAAAAATAGAGAGTATTGGCACAAGCCACCTGATGAAAAGAATAATTAGCGAATGGCATATTATCACTCGAAGCTTCTATTAAAGCTAACTGTCCGGATTTAATATATCGCTGGGTATGTACAGAGGCTTGTTGCAACATGAGGGGTGAAAAGTCTAACCCAGTAAACTGAGCGGAAGGACTTTGCTGGCACAACTGAAATAACAGTTCACCAGGACCAAAACCGATCTCTAAAACTTGTTCATTGACCTGAACGGTCATCAGCTCGAGAATAAACTGATTTAAATCGGCATTGCCTTTAACGAACATCGGCTGGAGAATGTTCTTACCTAACCAGCCAGAAGGCTTTCTGGATTGTTTCGTCAGTGTCTCTTCAGACACGAGCGCTTTTACCAACGTCACCTTCAACATAAATAGATTAAGCGCCATGATTAGACCCCTAGAATTTTAAATCATAGCTTATTAACAGGCCACTTTATTAAGCTTCAATAATCTCGTAGTCATGAGTCATTTCAGCGGTTTTCTCTAACATTTTTGAAACCGAGCAATACTTTTCTGCAGATAACGCAACAGCACGACTAACTCTCTTCTCATTCAAATCCGTTCCCGTGACTTTAAAGTGCACGTGAATTTTAGTGTAAACGGCAGGTACGCCGTCAGCACGTTCAGACGTAATTTCGATTTGGCAATCTTTAACGTCTTGCTGACCTTTTTCAAGCATCATAACCACATCAATTCCAGAGCAGCCTCCTAAACCCATCAGCAACATTTCCATCGGACGCGGCCCTTTGTCTTCTCCACCCACTGCAAGCGAAGCATCCATAAGCACTTTATGCCCGGTTGATGAAGTTGCTTCAAAGGCTTTTTTGCCTTGCCATTTCACTAATATAGTCATGTTACTTCCTTAGATATAAAAGGTTAATAAAATTAAAATGCCTCTGTCTCAGGATCAAAAATATCTTCAACCACAATGACTTTCGGCTTAGGGTAGTAGTTAAATTCAGTCGCAGAGGCGATGGTATAAGCCCCCATTTGTTTGCCAATTAGGATATCACCATTCTCCATCTCAGGTAGCTCAATATCTTCAGAAATGACATCAATACTATCGCACGTTGGCCCAGCTAATACACTCGAGAAAAACTCACCGCTTGCATCAAAGGACTTTAAAGGCGCTAAAGGATAAATTGCATGGTCAAACACCTGCCCACGAAAGCCACCATAAACGCCATCATCCATGTAATACCACATCTTGGCACCACGCCTAGCTTTACCTGCAACAGAAATAACTTCAATCATAGAAGGCGCTGCGATAAAACGCCCTGGCTCAGCAAAAATTTCAATACCCTCTGGCAATTCACTTCTGTAAGAAACGCACTTTCACTTAATGAAGAGCGCGTTTAAACGTTTGAGCTGTTTGAGTACCCCAAGGGCATTTCCGCTGGGCACGAGCGAATTGGAAAATATTAGCGATCTAGTTTAGGGAAATCGGTTTCGTCAGCAGGGCTGCTTTTTTGGTTACTTTTTGCGCAGCGGCAAAAAGTAACAGGGAAGCCAAATAAGAAAATAGAGGAGGATTATTGAGTGTCAAAGGCTTCACTTATCGCTTAGTCAATTAAGGGATAGTGCCAAACTCTCCACCGATAAAAACTCTGAATCCTTTCTTTTGTAACTTGCTTTTAAAAAGTAAATCATAACCCTTGTTCTCTACATAACTTTTGAGCTAAAGAATCAAGGTTGCCAAATATAAACGCCTCATTAATACCTAATTTATATAACTGCGCCAAAATTTCTTGTCGAGAATTAAAATCGATATCAATATAGTCAATGATGTCTTTAGAGAACTGACTATTGATACTTGACTTATCTACTCCATGGATAGTAAAAGCACTCTGTTGTGTTGCCATTCGACCATCTAACGCTATCGTATCAATCGCTAATGCGATGGTTTAGCATCATATGCTCTTCTCTAACCCGCAAATTTCCAGGTAAATAGCTATCGATGCTTTTGTTTACCTTTATATCCATAGGGTATTTATGAAGAAGCATATCTTCCGATGAATAGTATGTATCTGTCTCAACATATCGCATCCCTATCTGAGATGGACAAAAAACCTTAGCAAGACCTACAACCTTATTATTTAACTCATAAGGGTCTAACACCCATACCCTCAATTTTTCCTGTTTAGCATTAGCCTGTGTCAATGCAAAATATAATGCTACTAATGGGGACTTGCTCCAGTCCAATAGTCTTGTTGGCAATCCATGATGTTGCATTAATGCATATAAAACCCAAGGATTTGAATATTGATTTGTTATCAAATTATGGTGTTCCCGAATGAAGCTATAAACTAGATTTTCTTCTTTTTGATTATCGATATTGTCCCAATGAATCCTTGGCTGAGGTTTATAGTTACAGGATCCAACCCCCCTAAACCAGCACTCAGAATATTGCGTAACTTGAGATATATACTCTTCAATTGAAGTAACTGCTTTATCCATACCAACTCTCTAAAATTTAGACACTAAATAATTAATCTATATTTCTTTAAATCGATACATTCAAGTCGTAAGTGCAACAGTTTTAATTTCCCAGAACACCTCATTAGGTGTTCTGAATCCTAAACACTTTCTTGGGCGATTGTTGAGCTTATCAACAACCCAATCAATTTCTTCCTGAGTTACTTTATCGAAGTCTGTTCCTTTTGGAAAGAATCGTCTTAACAATCCATTGGTATTTTCATTGGTTCCACGCTCCCAAGAAGAGTAAGGGTGGGCAAAATAAAAATCTGTCCCAAGCTCTTTTGCCATCGTTTGGTATTGTGAAAACTCTTTGCCATTATCTGAAGTTAATGAATGAACAGGCCTGTTTAAAGCTCGTAATTGCTCAATGATGACAGCGCTAACGATGTCTGACTTTCTCGTGTTAACTTTAATGAAGCGAGCGATTCTAGATGTTCGATCAACCATTGATAGTCGTCGTGT
>VCMI01000103.1 GCA_006222135.1 Thiomicrorhabdus sp.
TTGGGTTGTTGATAAGCTCAACAATCGCCCAAGAAAGTGTTTAGGATTCAGAACACCTAATGAGGTGTTCTGGGAAATTAAAACTGTTGCACTTACGACTTGAATGTATCATTCCAAAAAAGTTCTCAGCAACCGCATTGTCTAAACAGTTCCCTTTTCTTGACATACTCTGAGTTAATCCATGCTCTTTAAGTAGCTTCTGAACTTCACCATGCTGATACTGCCAACCTTGATCACTGTGGAATATTGGTTTGGCTTTGCCTTTTAACTTACTCATCGCTTCTTTAAGCATGTCCGTCACCAGTGGAAGGCGTGCATTTGTGGCGACTCGATAACTAATCACTTCTTGGTTAAACAGGTCAATCACGGGGATAAGTAAACTCGCTGTTCTCCGACTTTAAACTCCGTGACATCGGTTACCCATTTTTTATCCGGAGCATCGACGTGGAAGTTTCGTTGAAGCACATTCTCGGCAATTCGGCCTACTTGACCTCTATAGGATCGGTAACGCTTTGGCCTGACGAATGACTTCAAGTTCAGTTCCTGCATTAAACGTTGAACGGCCTTCTTGTTGAGAATGTGACCTAATCGCCTTATTGCATAGGTAATGCGTCGATACCCATAACGACCTTTATGTCCATTAAAGAGTTGTTGAATCGCTCTTTTAACGTCCGCATAACGATCAGGTAGCGCACTGCGAGCCTGATGGTAATAAAACACACTTCGTGCAAGCCCTGCGGCCTTGAGAAGATGTTTAAGTTGATAGAACTTTCTAAGCTTATCTATGAGCCCTGCTTTTCTTGGTTTGGCGTCCTTTTCCTGAAGCAGGGCATCGAGCTTTTTAAATAGGCATTCTCCGCTCGACGGTACTCGAGTTCTTCACGTAACTCTTCTAGGCTCATTTGTTCAGCTGGCTTAACGGGCTCTTGCTTTTGGTTTTTCAATTTTCTACCCTGCTTTTTAGGCTGCAAGCCTGAAAGGCCGAACCGTTCGAATTGAGTTAGCCAAGTAGAAATCGTACCCGAAGAACTCATGTTATAGACAATACTAGTATAAGTAATAGACCAGTGATTTTCGTGCATTGTTTTTAGGATACGATATTTGTCTTCAAAAGAGCAGGGGGTTTTACGTTTGATAAACGAATTGTGACCATGGAAACGATAGACTTGAGCCCAGTAACGGATATAACGATCTGGAATACCGAGCCGTTTTGAAATCGAACGACTAGATTCATGAGAAAGGCATTGCCTGGCAATCGCCAGTTTAAATTCTCGATTGTATTTGGACATAAAAAACCCCCAGAGTTGGTGTCCAACATTTGGGGGTCACTTCATTCTTGGGGCTTTTTTGTAGCCAATATTTTATTCTGCGTTAAATGCTCGTGGGTGCTTTTCATCTTACTTACAAACACCTAAATAACCCTGTATACTTCGCGGCTAATTTATTTAAAGAATTCATCTCTGTGTTTAAATACCCTGCTGATAAAATCCCTACTCTAATTATCCTAAGCTTCTCATTGATAGACTTTACGGCCTATTTTATGATCGATGGGCTTTGGTTATTAGTGGGTTTCTGGCTCATTATGATTATTCCGAAAGGGGTCATTTCCGCCTGGAACCACCATCATCAGCACTCTCATGTGTTTAAAACGAGCTGGATGAATCGTGTGTTAGAGTTCTTCTATGCTTTACATACTGGTGCGACCACCAATCTATGGGTACTGCATCACAACCTAGGCCACCATCGTAACTTTTTGGATCAAACCAAAGATGAGAGTCGCTGGCAGAAAGCTAATGGCGAAAAAATGGGCATGTTGGAGTATACTTTAAACATCTTTTTAACGGCCTACCCTAGAGGTTATAAGGTCGGTAAACATTATCCAAAATTGCAAAAACAGTTTATAGTTTTTGGATTAATGACCCTAGTTCTTTTGATAACCTTAACAATCTATAATCCACTTAACGCCCTATTCATCTTTATCCTACCGATGATTGACAGCCTGCTGTACACCTCATGGGCAACCTACGGCCATCATAAGGGCTTGGATACTCAAGATCAGTTTGCCGGCTCACACAATATCATGGACAAATGGTTTAACTTTATCACTGGTAACTTAGGTTTACATACAGCACACCACTATAAACAAGGCGTGCATTGGTCAAAACTACCTGAATTACATGATCAAATCAAACATAAGATTCCACAGAAATGCTTTAGAAATTCCTTTTTCAATGTCCTATCAAGAATCAAATCGAATAAAAAAACATCTAATCAAACGGCTCCTAAAGTGGGAAAAATCGTCTGATTTAACCGTTTATTGGAAGGTTATTAAGGGAATAAATTGAAAGCTACCAGGCCTGGTAGCTTTCTGACAGAACTTTTTAGCTTGCCGTGCGGACCTTAGTCACGTTGTTTTGATTGCGGCTATTTGATTAAAAATCATGCTTTCTATCTGCTCGGTAATATAAGCCACTTCTGTGTGCTTAGGCTCACTGCCTGACATAAAAGGCCGCATTTTATTCATTTGAAATTGAAAGACAATCAAGCCCACTAAAGATGTCGTCATAAAATGTGAATCGCATTTAGGTTCAATCTTCACCAAAACATCATGTATCGCCTGACACGTTTCAGCCATCACCTCTTCCGCTAAAAACTGAATATGCTGACCTTCAGAGCTGAGCAACTCTCTTAAGAACAAACTGCTAAAGATAGAATCCTTAGAAACGGCCAAACAGGCCTTGTGAATAAAGCTTTTCAGTTGCACTTCAGGCGATTCACCCGTTTGAAAACAGCTGAGTAACTGAGGAGATTCTTGGGCAAAAACCGTCTGCAATACCGCTCGATAAAGAGTCTCTTTGTCCTTAAAGTGATTGTATAACGATGGGGCTTTCATCTCACAAGCATTCGCGATATCTCGAAGCGAAAGTGCATCATAGCCTTTTTTTGCAAAGAGCTCTGCGGAGAGCTGCAAGATTTTTTCGGCGGTAGCGGATCGCTTGGCGGTCATCATATAATTTAGACTCTCTTATTAAAACCAAAAGGTCTTTACTCTAAAAGAAAGACCTTTTACAAAGCGCAATTTAAAGCACTCAACAAATAGTAGCTTACCTTAAATAATGATACTGATTTTAGTGAATCCTATTCAAAACTTTGTCCCAAATCTATATCCATCATCTCTTTATAGATATGCACGGCGTTGTTTTGATGGGTTTGCGCATAAACGGGACGGCTTTTGTAGTGGGATTGGTCTATCAACATCGCCTCTGCTTCACCGCCGCCTGCTTTAATGACATCCGCAACCGCGCCTCTTAAAAAGGCCAGATAGTCGTAGGTATCTTCTTTAATTTTCTGTACTGTCGTCGGTGCGCCATGCCCTGGAATGATAATAACATCGTCTGGAACATAAGCGATCATGCGCTCAAAGGTCTCCATCCACTTCTTAGTATCAGTATAAGCAAACAGCGCCAATGAACGATGATTATAAGCGACATCGCCGGTTAAAAGTACATTGCGGCTTGGAACATACACCAAGGTTGAACCTGGCGTATGTCCTGCCCCAAAATTCAATATTTCGATAGACTCTCCTGCGCCAGTTGATACTGATAGTTTGTCTTTAAATTCTGTAAATTTTTCAGTCACATCCCTCGAAGGCAAAGTCATTAACTTGCCGACTCTTTCAGACCAGCTATGCTTAATTTCAGAAAAATTGGTGTGAAAAGACTGATTAGCGACTTCGTGTGAATAGAGGTTTTTAACCCCTATATCTGTCCAGTAGCTTGCACCTAGATAGGCATGACCTTGTGAATTTTCGACAGCCACCCATTTAACGGGTTTATCGGTCATTCGTTTAATCATTTGATGAAAACTGTAAGCCACGGCCGTATTTGGACCTGCATTAAACACAAATACGCCATCTTCAAACTCCATAAACGTTAAGTTATTGTTTAGACCGTAATTAGAGGGGTTATGCCAAATCAAGCTACCCACAACGGTGTAAACGCCATCGGCCACTTTAGTCGGTAGCGGCAAGGTCAATTCCGGACCAATATAGCCCACTGAATTTTCAATCTTCTCTGCTTCAGCCGCATAGTCTAAGAAAGACTGAGTGGTATCGCCTTGCATATTTTTAAGCTCTAATGCATAGGCTTTAAACCCTTCTAAATAAGGATCTTTAATATTGGATTCAGCACTTGCGTAAACGTCAAAACTACAAACAAACATGATGGTTAATAATACATTTTTCATAATAATTCCCTGTTCAAAATTCAAAGCCATAATGATTACTCTTTTATTTGTACGGAGCCTTCCACAGGCCTACTGACAAACGTTTTTAGAAATAAGCTTACGTTGTAACGTTGTTTGCAGTTCCAAGGCATAAGGGACATAAATCTTGCCAAGAAACAGTAATCAAACAACACCATCGCAGACGTACCCAAAATCACGAAGTAAAGCAACCAATACAACGGTGGCCACATGATCACTAACAGCAGGATTAAATACGCTAGTCGTACTTGAACAGGAAAACTGGTCACGCTTTTTGTTTCAAAATAAAAGTGTCCAAGCTGGATGACATTCAATGCAATCGCTAAAGACAATCCAAGCGGCCAACCCATAACATCCGCAATCAACAAACCAGAGGTAATCGCCCAATAAATCCAGACCTTATTACGGGCTCTCTCAAAAAATTCCGCCAACATATTATTATCCTCCATTCCCTTTCTTTCAACACAGCTAACTAACGTTCGTTAGTATAGTTAAAAAACAGACAATACGTCAACTAAGATTAACCATGAACGTTTAATGATTTTGATTTAAGGGAGGATTAAGGAATTTAAAGTGAGAACTGAAAGCTACCAGGCCTGGTAGCTTTGTTTAATTGGGGTTATTCGTTTTAAACGAATAGTGAAAGAATCCTCTAGTTATTCATTAAATAATAACCTGTGACAACAGCCACTTGCGATTCATCTAAATTAGTATTGGTTGTTTCGTCATAAGCAGAACGGTTATCAACACTCCAGTCTGCAGAAGCGGTTGTAGTTTCACCTGCCTGACTGTCTTCTCTAAACGAACCAAAACGGGCATCCATCTTGCCATCTATTTGAGAGTCTAAAAAACGTGCTAGATCAGGTGTTAAAGATTTAATCACCATAACATTGCGCGTTCTTGCGACATAAGCCCCACCCGTACTAGGAATTGACCAGTCGACGTTTTGGAAACATACCGTCGTTTGCTGTGGGTTGCCATTACTGTCTAAATAGACAAATGCATCTTCAATACCTTCTGCTCGCCCAGCAGGCATACGAATACCCGCCGCATCCATAAATTCATATAGCTCGGAACTACAAACTTCCGGTAACGGATCCGTGGAGGAAGCCCCATTCACTTTAAGCGTGGGTCCACTGGCCGAATCTCCAATGACTATCCCTGTTTTATTAAAGTAGTCTTGATACGCTTGGCTCCATCCCTGTACAAAATTAGAACTAATCTGCTGATACACGGCATTACGCTGTAAATCCTTACCAATCGAGACCGCGCCAATAATCAACCCGATTACGACCAGTACAATGGACATCTCAACCAGAGTAAAGCCTTGCATTTTTTGATCTCTTTTCACTGATTTAGTTCGCGGTTTCGGATAATAAGTGCAATTTGGAAATAGGAAGAGCCAGTTGAGTTAAACTCGAAGGCTTTTCCCGACCAAGAGAATTGCAAAATGAGTTATAACCAACTGACCGAGGGTCAAAGATACCAGATTTACGCATTATTGAAAGAGGGATTTTCGCAAAAAGCGATTGCCGACAATATTGAATGCCATCCCTCAACCATTTGCAGAGAATTAAAACGCAATAGAGGCAAGAAAGGCTACCAGTCGTCGTGT
>VCMI01000104.1 GCA_006222135.1 Thiomicrorhabdus sp.
ACACGACGACTCGTTTGAGTCCGTAAATGTGATATCTTTCTTCTAAGGTCAGTTGATGATATKTGCTCATTGGGCAACACCTCTTTTGTGTAGGAACTTAAAAGGTAGCTTATCAACTGGCCTTTTTCAATTCCTATAGGTGTTGCACTTACTAGTTGAATCTATGCTCAGAAAAAATCAGCATATCGCGGATATTCTTATGAATCCGGTAGCGGCCATCATCCACTGATGTGAAAAATTTATCTAATCGTTCTGCCGAAACATGTTCGGCAATCGAGGCAGGATAAAGACCTTTGCGAGCTGAAATAATGGCTTTTTTATCTATATCGGTGGCAAATATTTGTATCGTATAGTTGAGTGACATTTCTGTCATATACTCTTTAAGGAGAATGGCTATGGAATAAGCTTCTTCTCCAGAAGAGCACCCTACGCTCCAGACACGAATGATTTTTTCTGAATCTTGGAGACTAAAGAGTTGTGGCAGTACTTTGGTTTCTAAGGCCGCAAAAACATCTGGATCCCGAAAAAAATTGGTAACACCAATCAGAAGGTCATGAAAGAGTGCTTCTATTTCATTGGGATATCCCTGTAAATATTTTAGGTAATCGCCCATCTCCACAATTTGGTGAATGGCCATTCGTCTTAGAATGCGTCGTTGAATGGTACTGATCTTATATTTCGAAAAATCATGTCCGCTTTCAACACGGAGCAGCACAAAAATTTTGTTTAATATATTTTGTGCTTCAGTTTGAGTTGCAAGTTCGTGGTGTTGTAGTTGGCCAAAACGGTGCTCGGTGTAACGGATAAGTTTTTTTGGAATTTCTGTGGGCGGGAGAATGTAGTCAGCCATATGAGTGCCTATGGCACTGTTTGGCATGCCACTATATTCGGCCGTGTCAGGGTCTTGAACAATGACCATCCCACCGGCTTCTTTAATGGCTTTTATGCCTTGCTCCCCATCGCTGCCGGTGCCCGACAGAATAATGCCAATGGCATTGTCTTTTTGATCTTGAGCAAGCGAGTTAAAGAAAAAATCAATGGGTAAACGGTTGCCATGGGGCGCGCCAGGCTCAAGTAACTGCAGAGTGCCATTTATTAAAGCCATATCATGGGCGGGTGGAATGATATAGACACTGTTTGGCTGGACTTCAAACCCGTCCTCAACCTGCAAAACACGCATTTTGGTATTACGTTGGATTAGCTCGGCGAGCATACTAGTATGGTCTGGCGCAAGATGTTGCACCAACACAAATGCCATGCCGGACTTACTGGTGGGAGGCATTGCTTTGAAGAAGGTTTGAAATGCGCTAAGTCCGCCGGCTGAGGCGCCTATGCCGACAATTGGAAATGTATCTTTACTGTTTATTTCGGACGATTTAACTTTTTTAGGCATTACTTTCTCTAAGTTTTTGCAGAGCATCGCTCTCTTTAAAAAAGTATACCCTTATGAGATAAACGGATAAAGGCATTTTACTGAATGAATGTTTATAGCTTATTTAATATTAACAAATGCTTAAGTCAAAATAGAGAAAAGCAAATATTAAAAGATAATCATCCGGACTGGATTGGTTCTGCTCTTGGTTTTTAGAGTGTTTATCTTAGCGATTTGTATAGTCCCGTAAACAGTTTAAAAACTCAAAACCGAAGCGCGCCAGTTTGGTTTCACCTACGCCACTGATTCTAAGAAATTCGGAATCATCTAGAGGACGTTGTTGCGCCATTTCTACTAGGGCGGCATCGCCAAAGACTTGATAGGCTGGAATGTCTTCGCTGTCGGCAATCTCTTTACGTAACACGCGTAGCTCTTCAAATAGATCGCGATCCTTATCCAATAAACTGTCTTTAGAGGATTTTTTGCCCGAAGAGACGCGGCTAGTTTTACCCGTTTTAACTTCTTTTTTAGGGAAAGCCAGCTCTAAGGCTATTTTGCCTTTGAGTAAGTCGCCAGAGCTTTCGGTGAATTTAAGCACCGAATAGTTCTGAATGTCCTGGAAGAGATAGCCTAAATGGATTAACTGGCGCAAAATACTGCTCCACTCATGCGCGGAATACTCTTTACCAATTCCATAGGTGCTGAGTGCCGCGTGGTTGAGCGAGCGAATACGCTCATTATCCATGCCGCGCAATACATCAATAATATGTTTCGCCCCAAAGGATTGGTCTAAACGATAGACGCAAGACAACGCCATTTGTGCCGCGATTTTGCCGTCAAACAGGGTGGGCGGATTTAGGCAAACATCGCAGTTACCACAGGCTTTATGACTGGGTTCGCCAAAGTAATTGAGCAAAACATTACGTCGACAGTTTTGCGCTTCTGCAAAATTGACCATGCTTGAGAGTTTGAAGTTCTCAATGCGGCGTTGCTCCTCATTCGGGACCTGCTCCACAAAAAACTTGGCTGTGGCGACATCTTGCATACTAAACAACAATAACGCTTCTGAATCTAAACCATCACGCCCGGCACGCCCAGTTTCTTGATAATAACCTTCAATGTTTTTAGGGAGGTCGTAATGCACCACGAAACGCACATTGGGTTTATCAATCCCCATTCCAAAAGCGACGGTAGCAACCACTATATCGACTTCATCGCGTAAAAACTGTTGATGCACTGTTTGGCGAATCTGCGCCGACAAACCCGCATGATAAGCCTTGGCTTTAAGACCCGCTACCTTGAGGTTTTCGGCGACCTCTTCGACCTTCTTGCGGCTTAACGCATAGACAATTCCGCATTCGTCTTTATGATCTTCCAGAAAGGTCATTAACTGTTTAGCAGGTTGACGTTTTTCTAAGACGTGATAACGAATATTGGGGCGATCGAAACTACTGACATAGACTTTAGGCTGATTTAGGTGTAGTTTTTCGAGTATGTCTTGGCGTGTGGCATGATCGGCGGTGGCTGTTAAAGCAATAAAGGGCACTTGCGGAAATAGAGCTCTTAAAGAACCCATTTGTGCATATTCAGGACGAAAGTTATGTCCCCATTGTGAGATACAGTGGGCTTCATCAATCGCGAAGAGTGAAATGGGCAGGCTTTGCAGTTGATTGATAAAGTTGGGTTGCATGAGTCGTTCAGGAGAGACATAAAGCAGATCTAATTCGCCCATATGCAGTTGGCGCATCACCTGGTGTTCACTGTCGGGATCTAAACTGGAGTTATAGTATTCTGCGCGAATGCCATAAGCCTTTAGGGCTGAAACCTGATCTTGCATCAATGCGATCAAAGGCGAGACCACAATGGTAGTGCCATTGCGAATCAGCGCCGGAATCTGATAACAGGCCGATTTACCGCCGCCGGTTGGCATCAGTACAAAACTATCGTGGCCTTGAACGGCATCTTCAATAATTTCGGCCTGTTGATTACGGAATGACTCATAGCCAAAAATATCCTTTAAAACTTCTAAGGCTAGGATTTGTGTAGGTGTTTGAGTCATCATTTGTGGGTCTTTGATTTATTAGGTTTCAATTTACGGGCTTAAGGTTCTATGGCGCTATTTTAAAGCCTAAGTAGGGCGCTATGTTTCTTAATAGCATTTAAATATTTAATAATTTTAAGGTGATTTACGGGCATTGAATGTAAGGGATGTTAACAGCTTTAAAAGATAAAAAGGCTGGGTTCTTTCAGCGACATATTTATATCCATAAATGTGTGTATATTCAGAATAGATGGACGTTTCCAAATTAAGTAAATTTGCGTGATAGACCGCATTACACTGTGCAAATAAATCATACGACTTTTATTGTCTTTCTTGGGTTCGCATAACAAGTACAATTTACTTGTCAGAAAAAAGGCCGACTGAATAGAGTATGCTAATTTTCTGATCGCAGGAAATCGCCGAATAGCTCACGATAAGTCGAGAGATAACATCTAATACTAGGTAAGCGTGGGTTCGAATGAGCACTTTGCGACAATCGTTCCGGAAGATCTGAAAAATTTTGCATGAGCTGAGAGGGATAGACATGATGGCTGCCAGTACCACTAAAAAGCGTAAAGGGCGACTCGCCTTGGCCTTTCTGCTGAATGGCTTGTTTCTCCTGCCGGTGACGGCACAAGCCGGCAGTGAAGATGCCTCTAGTATTAGGGATTGCAAGCCGAATGAGGTTATCAAGTTTCGAGGTGGAACCGTGAGACTGGAAAACGACCTGTTCACCGGCACTGACCAGAACTACACGAACGGTGTGGCATTTACGCTGGTTTCAAATGATATGGCTGGAAGGATTCGACCCGAGTGCCTACCGATGCCGATTCGGTTGCATGCTGAACTCATCAAATTCATGAATCCTACTTTTTGGGCCGATGCGGGAGACTCAACCAGTACGCAAAACGTGGTGGTCAAGTTTGGCCAGTCTATGTACACCCCGGAGGATAACAGTCGAAGCGACTTGATCCTTAATGATCGGCCTTATGCGGGATTACTTTACATGGGATTATCGTGGAACCGAAGAAAACACGAACCACAGTCGGATCTGGAAATGCTCGATACGCGCGAGATCACATTAGGTGTTATCGGCCCGTGGTCTCTGGCCGAGCCATCACAAAATTTGTTCCACGATGCAATCGGTTCCGACCGATTTCTGGGGTGGCAACACCAGTTAAATAATGAACCTGCTTTTCAATTAGCCCTTGATCGAAAATTTAAGGACTATCGTGGAACGGGTGCAATTGTTCCTGGCTTTTCTGCCGATTCTATAAGGACTATGGGGCTTCGGCTGGGTAATATCGAAACCTCTGCCGTACTGGGTATTGAAGGGCGAGTAGGATGGAATCTGCCAAACGATTTTGGGAGCTATCCCATCCGGCCCGGTGCTGAAAATCGTCCACCATCAGGCGCCTCGAACAAGAGTCAGGCTGATGGTGCCACCAACGCTCTCACCAAACCGCGTGCTGGTGTTCATTTTTTTGGCACGCTTGAAACAAAGCTTGTTGCGCACGATTTTTCGCTCGACGGCAACCTCTTTCAATCGAGTCACCATGTCACCCGCGATCCATGGATTGTCCAGGCAGCCCTTGGTGTCAGCGTTTATGGCCTGGTTGCCGGACAGGGTGTCAGGTTGGCCGTGATGCGTGTTTATCGCTCCCGTGAATTCAAGGAGCAGAAAGCCGACCAGTCATTCGGTTCAATTGCGCTGAGCATCGAGTTCTAGTAGGCAAAAAATCAAAGAGTAGCGATTGCACGCGTTTTGGTTAACCAACCGGGGCTTGAGAGTTCGAACGAGCACATAGGTCGTTAAAAGGCCTAGAGAGCTTGCTAATCAACAAAATGTAACGATGATCATGGTCAAATATGATGAACGTCTTTGGAGGATTACGATCAGGTTATCTCGTCACGGATTTATGACGTATTTCCTTTCATGAATAAATCTATTTCAACCAGGCCTGGTTGAAATAGATTTTATAAAAGGTGCTTAAGATGGGCTTAAAAGGTCTTATAAGAATTAAAGGCATTTTTAATGCGCCTCATCCCAGTTCTTACCTTGTCCTACTTCGACAATCAGCGGTACTTTTAGATCTAAAGCCGATTCCATAATGGTTTTAATGTCAGCTTTGGCCGCTTCCAAGTCTTGATCAGCGACTTCAAACACTAATTCATCGTGCACCTGCATCAACATAATGAGGTCGTAAGGCGTGGTTTTCAACCAAGCTTCCATTTTGATCATGGCAATCTTAATAATGTCGGCGGCCGTGCCTTGCATTGGTGCATTGATCGCGGTGCGTTCTGCATACTGGCGCAGTTGGCCATTGCGGGCATTGATATCCGGCAGATAGAGGCGGCGACCTTCTAGGGTTTCAACATAACCGGTCTCTTTGGCCTGCTCTTTGGTGTTCTCCATGTAGGCCAATACGCCTGGATAGCGCGCAAAATACAGGTTAATGTACTCTTGCGCTAGGCCACGTGAAACATTGAGTTGCTTGGCCAATCCAAATGCAGACATACCGTAAATCAAACCGAAGTTAACCGCCTTAGCACTGCGACGTTGCTCAGTGGTGACGTCTTTTAACTCAATACCAAATATTTCGGCCGCGGTGGCCTGGTGAATATCTCGCCCCTCAGAAAAAGCCTTGAGCAGGCCTTTATCGCCAGATAGATGCGCCATAATGCGTAACTCGATTTGCGAGTAATCGGCGGCCACCATCGTGTAACCAGGGCGAGTAATAAAGGCCTGGCGAATACGGCGACCTTGGGCAGAACGAATCGGAATATTCTGTAGGTTTGGCTCAGTTGAAGATAAACGACCCGTTGAAGCCACTGCTTGCATATAAGAGGTGTGAATACGTCCGGTATCCGGGTCAATCTGTTTTGGCAGCGAGTCGGTATAGGTTGATTTGAGTTTGGCTAGACTGCGGTACTCTAAAATCAAAATAGGCATTTCATGACCTTGCTCCGCCAGCTCGGCTAATACCGGTTCGGCCGTGGAGGCTTGACCTTTTGGCGTCTTTTTGAGAATAGGCAGTTCCAGATTCTCAAACAGAATGACTTGTAACTGTTTTGAAGAGTTAAGGTTAAAGATCTCTCCGGCGATTAAATGTGCCTTTTGTTCCAGCTCCGCCAGTTTGGCAGTGATTTCGACACTCTGCTTCGCCAACATCTCGGTATCCAATAGGACACCATTACGTTCCATATGTGCTAAAACGGGGACTAACGGCATTTCTATGTCGGTAAATACCTTCTTTAAGCTGGGCTCTGCTTCTAATTGCTTCCAAAGTGTTTGATGAAGTTGCAAAGTGATATCCGCATCTTCGGCGGCATAAGGGCTGGCGGTTTTAATCTCAATTTGATTAAAGGTCAGCTGTTTTTTACCTTTACCGGCAATATCTTCAAAATGAATGGTGCGATGATTTAGATACTTAAGCGCCAAATCATCCATATTATGACGGGTTGCAACACTGTTTAAACAGTAGGACTCCAACATCGTATCAAACTGTATGCCTTTTAAGGTGATGCCGTGATTTTGCAGCACATGCCAGTCATATTTGAGATTTTGACCACATTTAGCGACCGTTTCATCTTCTAGAATTGGTTTTAAGCGTGCTAAAACCATCTGCATATCAAGTTGGTCAGGCGCGCCTTCGTAATCGTGTGCCAATGGAATATAGCAGGCTAGGTTATTGTCGTCATTCGGATTTTTAACGGCTAAGCAGATGCCGACAATCTTGGCTTGCAGGGTATTTAAAGAGGTGGTTTCAGTATCAATTGCAAATAGCTCGGCTTGTTCAATACGCTCAATCCAACGCTCAAACTGCGCGGGCATATAGATGGTTTCGTAAAGGCCTGTACTACTGCTTGCCGAGCTTTCTGTCGAAGTGGCCGTAGTACCATCGGTCGGTGCTGATTTGTTTACAAGAGGCGCAGGGGCTAGAGCGCCACTGGTTTTGGTGAAAGGCACTTGGCCATTCTGGATTTGCTTTAACCAATTGTTAAATTCATATTCGGTAAACAGTTCTTGTAGACGCTCCATATCAACCGGGTGGCGCTGGAGATCTGCTAAATGCACAGGCAGATCACAGTCCAATTTAATCTCGGTTAATTTACGCGAGAGAGCGAGTTGCTCTAAGTTATCACGTAAAATATTCACCAATCTTGCCACCAATAGTCGTCGTGT
>VCMI01000105.1 GCA_006222135.1 Thiomicrorhabdus sp.
ACACGACGACTAGAATATAAACTCCATGAATTTGCGCCTTGGCAAAACCGAGTCTGGGCATTTCTTGATTGACACCATAGTCGGATGACGCCTCATTAATCTCACCAGGCCTGGTCGGTTGACGGCGTTGATTAATAATGTCCTGTAGATTACGATTGAAACTATTACCTCCCGATAAGACCGCCTGATATTGTGCGCTTTGCAGTGTCTCCTGGCTTGGGTTCTGACTAGAATCATAAGGTTGTTGAAAAGCCATGGCGGTTTGTAGATCTATTTGTGAATCTCCAGTAGGTGGAAAACCTGCGCCAAAATAATTTTGTCCAGGACGACCCATCTGATTCGGATTCATTGACGAATCTAGCTGGACACCACTCCCCGTTTCAGCCGCAATCGGGCGTGCCACTGACTCGCGTACTGAACGGCGTAAAAAGTCATAGACCCAGCGGCCATTGGCAAAACGTACTTCATATTTTGACGGATGCACATTAACATCCACCAGCTCATGCGGGATTTCTAAAAACAAGAGGTAAGCGGGATGTCGACCGTTGTAAAGCACATCGGCATAGGCCTGCTTAACCGCATAAGAGAGCAAACGATCACGCACGATTCGGCCGTTGACAAATAGATACTGCATGTCCGTCTGACTACGATTAAAGGTCGGTTGACCGACCCAACCCGACAATTTAATATCTGGCGCCTCAAAGCTAATCTCTAAAGATTGCTGCACAAAAGGTGCGCCCATCAACTGCCCTAATCTTTTTTTGAGGCTTAGTTCATCAGTCACTGCAATGACATGCCGTGTGACTTTTTGATTGTGGATGAGTTTAAAACTCATCTCAGGACGACTTAACATCACGCGTTTAACCAGTTGATCGATTTGCATAAACTCAGCACGCGCGGTTCTCAGAAACTTCTTTCGGGCGGGGGTATTGAAAAACAGATCGACCACACTGACGCGTGTACCCACTTTACCCGCCGCTGGTTTTAACTCACTCCAACGACCTTCACCTTCTGAATTAAGCTGCCAAGCGGCCTTCTCTGATTCATGCCGACTGCTCATCTCAAATCGAGAAACCGAACTAATACTCGCCAGCGCCTCGCCTCTAAAGCCAAGTGTTGCTACGGCCGCCAAATCCTCTCCGCTTTTGATTTTACTGGTGGCATGTCGACTCACCGCCAATAACAACTCTTGCTTCGGGATTCCGCTGCCGTTATCGATCACCACAATCGATTTCTCACCCCCCTCTTCAATCATAATATCGATCTGGGTTGCGTCGGAATCCAAGGCATTTTCTAATAACTCTTTTACCACCGAGGCTGGCCGTTCAACCACTTCGCCGGCCGCGATCTGATCCGCTAAATAAGAAGGAAGTTGTTCAATAGTTTGTCGATTGGCTGAATTCATTTGAATGTGTTCATCTTTGAGTCGGGTTGTTTAAAGCGGATAAAATTAAGGAAGGGAATTATAGCATCAAAACAAAACAACCTTGAAAACCTGTCGATCAAAACCGTCCTAGTTTGCTCTACTCTACTGAAAACCTTAGGCCTCTTTATTAATCAGAGAGATAGAGTTACTAAATATTTTTTCAATAATATGCTACTAGCTACGGTCTTTAAAACGGGATTTTAAGGCAGATGTTTTGTTATCTTTTGAAATAGCTCTGCTCGCTAACAGTCGACGCACTGGACGCTGTAAAACCAGATTATTGGGATAGGAGATATCAAAACCTTTATCGTCTCTCAATAACAGTTGAAAAATATTGATTTCAATAATGGTTCCTGTAATCACATCACTACCATCAATGATTTCAATCTTATCGCCTATCCTCGCTGGAAAAGCGAAGAAAATAATGACACCCGCGGTAATGTTCGATAAGAGTGACCACTGTGCAAATAAAGCAACCCCTAGCACCGCTATAATAGACGATGCAAAAATCAATACGCCACGGTAACCTACCCCCCAAATAGCTAAAACAGCAATGAGAGCAATCAAAAACATGAGTATTTTAAAAACCTTTTGAATATTAATGACTCGGGATTCAGGCACGCCTTTATAAGCCCCAAGTCTATTCATTATCTTAATATTTAAGCGATTGGCAATCAAAAAAGAGAACATAATCGCGAGCGTCAATCCAAATTGAAAAAGAGGTAAATCCGACATTTCTAAAAGCATCCTAAAGGGGTTTCTAATCAAGACTATAAGTCTATGCGCAGCCGCCTGATTGACCTTGTGACAAGGTTTTTTAAACGAACATTATATTATAATGATAACTTAAGATTACAACCACTTATTACGTCTAAAGAGCCATACTTGAAACAAAACAATCACAATCAAAATCCCAACAAAAATCATAAAGGCAATTGGTATTTTCTGCGCCCGGTATACCCCCCACATTAATCCCTAGTAGCCCTGTGAAAAAACCTAGAGGTAAAAATATCGCCGAAAGAATTGAGAGTACATACATCCGTTCATTCAATTGTTCAGACATTCGACTCAAAAGCTCTTCATGCGTTACTGCCGCACGCTCCCTGACCGCATCGATATCCTCTAGATGTCGGATTAGCCGATCACTCACTTCACGCATTCTTATATGATTATCGTGATCAAACCAGCTGACTTTTTCAATGAGCAGTCTATTTAAGGCCTCTCTTTCTGGTGAAAGGTAACGTCTTAAGGAGATGGTTTGGCGCCGCAAGTTGGCTAACTCAAAGCGCAAAGTCGATCTATCTTCAGACAGTGACCCGTCCTCTAACTCGGCCATCTTATCTTCAAGCAGATCGACGGTATCACTCATGCGCCAAATCAAACTGTCGGTGAGTTGAACAATCAAATCAGCACTGTCCTTAGGGCCCTTGCCTCGTTTTAACTTTTCTAAGACATCTTGAGTCGATAATAAAGCACGTTTACGGGTACTAATGACTCTATCAGCTTCAGCCCAAAGACGAATTGAGACCATATCCTCTGGATCTGATCCTGGATTTAGATTGACACCCCTTAAAGCAATCAGCAATCCGTCATCGATAGCCGCCACTCGCGGTCGAGTTTCATCCGTTAATAGAGCATGGCTAATAATAGACTCTAAACCACTCTGATTACTTACCCAATCCTGAACGGCGGCATTGGTATAATCAAAATGCAGCCAAAGTCGTCCCATAGAAGCATTCCAGCTTTCCACTTCTGACCAGGTTAAATAACGACCACTGCCTTCACCATCAAATAAATAAGCATGCAAAAGCCCTTCCGTGGCTTCGATATCATGAATCATCTGCTTTACCCTTTTAGATTCTGTAATTTATACTGTTTTCTATTTTACGTCCTATTGAGACTATTTTATTTAAAATTAATCAACCGACCACATTCATACTCACGACTCATTAGAACTTGTTTGTTTTAAACACGGCGTTAAAAGTGACCAGGCCTGGTTGTTTTCAAGCTTTGTAACCCATCATAAATACCCTTTTTTTATGGACTTTTTCTGCTGGAGATAACTGATAGAATACTCCCATTACTTAGCTATGCGCTGTTGCATAGCGGCCACCTAAAGGAATTTACATGGGATTATTTAATAAGCTATTTGGCAATGGCATTTCTGAAACGCTGCAAAAAGAGATTGAGCTTCAATTAAAAGCCTGCCTTGATCCTACCAGCCAAAAAGACTTATTAGCCATTAAAGCGGTTTCGGATCTGCAGCTTAAAAAAGGGATTTTAAGCCTGAATGTCTCCATGCCCTACCCATGCAAAAGCTTGTGGCCGATCATTGAACAATCCTTAAAACATCATCTAGGGCAAGTTGAAGGCGTTGAATCGGTCAATCCAACGTTTGAAACCGTCGTCGTCAGCCACGACGCTCAAAAAGGTGTGTCACCTTTACCCGGCATTAAAAACATTATTGCCATCGCCTCAGGAAAAGGCGGCGTCGGTAAATCCACTACCACTGTCAACCTTGCCTTAGCGTTACAACAAGAAGGTGCTAAAGTCGGCATTTTAGATGCGGATATTTATGGCCCAAGCATTCCCACTATGCTTAACCTTAAGGAAAAACCGCAAACTATAGATGGTAAAAGTATGCAGCCGCTGACCGCTTATGGCTTGCAAGTCATGTCGATTGGCGTACTCATTGAAGAAGATTCACCAATGATTTGGCGTGGACCAATCGTTACCCAAACCTTAACCCAGCTACTCAAAGAGACCAACTGGGAAGATCTGGATTACCTAGTCATTGATTTACCACCTGGCACGGGCGACGTTCAATTGACCTTAGCGCAACAAATCCCGGTCACCGGTGCAGTCATCGTCACCACTCCGCAGCAGGTTGCGCTGATAGATGCTAAAAAAGGTCTCAAAATGTTTGAGAAGGTTGAGATTCCAGTGATTGGTATTATCGAGAATATGAGTACGCACATCTGTAGTAACTGCGGTCATGAAGAGGCTATTTTCGGTGAGAATGGAGGAGAGAGTATGGCGAAACACTATTCAGTAGACTTCTTAGGCTCTCTACCTTTAGACAAAAGAATTCGTGAAGAAGCGGATCAAGGCCATCCGACGGTCACCGCAGAGCCAAGCAGTGAGATTGCACAAAAATATCGCACTATGGCGCACAAGATTAGTAGCACAGTGGGTATTCAAAAACGGAACTACGCCAATCTATTTCCTAATATCGTGATTCAGGATACTTAAAAACGAGCTTAGTCTCTTTGTCTGCCTCTAAATAATAGGGGTAGAAAAGACGATAAGAATACAGGAGTGGCTTTATTATTTCGCTTGAATATTAAATAACTGCTGAAACTGAGCGACCTTTAGAATACTCAAGACACTTTTACTTACATTAACCAGCTTCACACGGTTGGCTCTATGTGAAATAGAGTGGGTAGTTGAATTTCAGTTTTCCGCATAGGAAATAAATCATGTTGATGAAATTCCCGATATTGCGATAGCCTCTGGCGCGTCTTTTGGCTAATTGCACCTTACTATTAATGCCTTCCAAAATACCGTTGCTAATACGCGACTCGACAAAGTGAATAATTCCAGACCAATGTCTTTTGTACCGTTTTTTGCAAAAAGCCATAAAGGCGAGTCGTCGTGT
>VCMI01000106.1 GCA_006222135.1 Thiomicrorhabdus sp.
ACACGACGACTGAAASTGCTGTTCAATGATGTATGGGACATGCCAAATAAAGTGGCGGCAACGACGTTCCTGACCAACTGGTGCAGAGAGGTCGAAGAGTCAACTATTCCCGCCTTTATGGCTTTTGCAAAAACGGTCAAAAGACATTGGTCTGGAATTATTCACTTTGTCGAGTCGCGTATTAGCAACGGTATTTTGGAAGGCATTAATAGTAAGGTGCAATTAGCCAAAAGACGCGCCAGAGGCTATCGCAATATCGGGAATTTCATCAACATGATTTATTTCCTATGCGGAAAACTGAAATTCAACTACCCACTCTATTTCACATAGAGCCGTTATTTTACACTCCATATTTACCCGGCGCAAAAGCAAGTTCCGACGGTACAAGTCTAGGCTCATACTTTCTTGACTTTTCCAGGCTTGCAAGGGGGGTAACGAATATACCTTTGATGCTGACGGGTGGATTTAAAAAGGAGGACGCCTTGAATTCAAGAATCAAGCGCTACCCTTTAATCGCTTTTGCGCCCCATTAACCGCGGCGTTGAATGTCCGCTTTTATGTTTTATGAAAGTGGATGTTTAAATAATTGAAATCCCCTTCATAGCAGCCATTCATGAAAAAGGGGGACGCCTTAGAATCAACTTGCAAGTGCAACATTTTCAAGGAGAATGATTCAAATGCAAAAACACGAACAATAGCCGCCATCAAAAATTTGCTCGGTGAGCCGGGCGTTATACAATCAACTTGAACAGAGACTCATATGAAAATATTTATTAGCATCGCACTGTTGGCCATCCTATTACCAGCAATGAGTTATGCAGAAGATGTACATAAACATAAAGAACACGTAAAGGCTTCTGGAGTAGAGGCGCTTTCTCCTGATTTACGCAATCTATTATCTGAAGAAATGAAAGCATTACAGGATGGAATGATGTCCATTATCCCCGCATATGTTTCTGGAAACTGGGGTGAAATCGAAACTACGGCAGAGAAAATAAAGAGTAGTTATATATTGAAACAAAGCCTAACGGAAAGCGAAGTAAAAGAATTGCATTCAGTATTACCATCTGAATTTATTGAAAAAGATCAGAGGTTTCATTATCTGGCAGGAATGCTTGAACATGCTGCAAAAATAAAAACCAGAATTAATAAATTTTTATTTTTCCAAAATGACTGAATCGTGTGTTGGTTGCCATACCGTATTTGCAACACATAATTTTCCTGCCTTAACACCGACGAAAAACGATGAGCATACGCGCTAGAATATAGAACAAACGCATGCAGTCGGACCACTCAAATCACTACGCACTTTGTGTGGCCGCTGATGCGAGGCGTTATGTGTCACTAGTAATGGAGAATTTTAATTGCTTAATATCTTTTCCAGCTGTTATTGTTGGCGCATCGCTCCAATATTTATTTACTCGCCACATAGAAAATAAGCGCCATTAAAACCGACACATATTGGTTATTTGTCGGCCCAAGGCGACATGCTCGCGAAAACTACTTAAGGAATTTCGAAATGATTAAGATCACTGATAACATGCGTAAGTATTCTTCCAAAGTGGTGGATGGCGTCGAGACTGCGCCAGCACGCTCTATGCTTCGTGCCGTGGGGTTCACTGATGAAGACTTTAAAAACCACAGATCGGCATCGCTTCGACCTGGGCCAATGTCACGCCATGTAACATGCACATTAACAAGCTCGCGGAAGAAGCCGAAAAAGGTGCCAATGCGGCCGGTGGCAAGGCCGTGATCTTCAACACGATCACGGTATCGGATGGTATCGCCAACGGCACCGAGGGTATGAAGTATTCTCTAGTGTCGCGAGAGGTCATCGCCGACTCCATTGAAACCGTGGTTGGCTGCCAAGGCTTCGATGGCCTGGTCGCCGTAGGTGGCTGCGACAAAAACATGCCCGGCTGCCTCATCGGTATGGCACGGTTGAACCGCCCAGCAATCTTTGTATATGGCGGCACCATCAAACCCGGTGCTGGCCATACCGATATTATCTCGGTTTTTGAGGCTGTGGGTCAGTACGCCAAAGGTGCAATGAACCTAATTCAACTCAAGCAGATCGAAGACACTGCTATTCCTGGCCCAGGGTCGTGCGGGGGTATGTACACTGCCAATACCATGGCTTCAGCCATCGAAGCCTTGGGTATGTCACTACCGGGCTCATCTTCGCAAGACGCAATCTCTTCAGATAAGGCTTCAGATTGCTTCCGCGCTGGCGAACAAGTAATGGAACTGCTCGCTCAGGATATCAAACCACGCGATATCATGACGCGCAAAGCCTTCGAAAACGCCATCCGCGTCATTATCGCACTGGGCGGTTCCACCAATAGTGTTTTACATTTACTCGCCATGGCCCATGCAGTGGACGTAGACCTAACCCTTAATGACTTTATCGAGATAGGTAAAACCACACCCGTGCTGGCCGATCTTCGTCCCAGTGGCCAGTATATGATGTCCGAATTAGTCGCCATCGGGGGCGTCCAGCCACTGATGAAGCGCTTGCTCGATGCTGGCCTGTTGCACGGCGACGCGCTTACCGTCACTGGCAAAACACTTGCTGAAAACCTCGCCAACGTTGCCGAATATCCGGCCGGTCAAGACATCATCCGTCCATTCAGCGACCCGATCAAGAAGGACTCTCACTTAGTGGTATTGCACGGCAACTTAGCGCCAACGGGTGCGGTGGCTAAGATTACGGGCAAGGAAGGTCTGCGCTTCGAAGGAGTCGCTCGTGTCTACCACAGTGAAGAAGCCGCGTTGGCCGGTATCCTCAATGGCGAAGTGACGGCTGGTGACGTCGTGGTAATCCGCTACGAAGGTCCAAAAGGTGGCCCTGGTATGCGTGAAATGCTTTCCCCAACCTCAGCTATTATTGGAAAAGGCCTGGGTAAGGACGTCGCGCTTATCACGGATGGTCGTTTCTCCGGTGGCTCTCATGGTTTTGTAGTGGGTCACATCACCCCGGAAGCCTTTGATGGCGGCCCGATTGCCTTAGTTGAGGATGGCGATAGAATTACCATCGATGCTGAGACTCGAGAAATCTCCCTGGATGTCAGTGACGCCGCGCTATCCGAGCGTCGTAAATACTGGAAACAACCTGCTCCACGTTACACTCGTGGCGTGTTGGCTAAATATGCAAAACTGGTGTCTAGCGCCTCTGAAGGGGCTGTCACCGATAAGTAGTAATAAGAGTAATCGGAGTCAGAGTAACATTAAATTAATTTGACCCTGCGCTCACATGATTTTGTAAAGCCGCAGGACATGCCAGACCTGAGTGTTTTGTGGCTTGCTCCCATCCAGAAGGGTGGAACAAGATAACGAGATAAACTACCAAACCAGTAGTTAATTTGATATATTGGTTGAACTTAATAGGGGTGGTAAAAATACTTAATTTATGGTTTTACTTACATCACAAGTCAAAAGACGAGCGCTCACTTTTTCCAACTTACTTAGATCTTAGCTGTAATACTAAAACATTTAATCTCTTTCAACGATAGGAGTTCAACATGGCAATGAGTTCAGAAACGACAACGAAAATTATGGGTCTTGCCCTGGTAGTTTTAGGGATTGGCCTTGCAATATGGGGGTATCAATTATCTGATTCTGTCGGATCACAGATAACAGAAGCTGTTACAGGTGCAGATACAGATAAGGTAATGACTTACTACATTGCTGGCGCGATCAGTTTTGTTATTGGTCTCTTCCTTTTCGCTAAAAAATAACACTGGAGGATATATGGATATCATGAGCTTAATAATATTTGTAGCAATTGGTGCATTGGCTGGCTGGATTGCTGGCAATATAATGAAAGGAAAAGGATTTGGTGCCATAGGGAATATCGTTGTCGGAATTCTGGGTGCTGTATTGGGTGGCTTTGTATTCGGCTTGCTCGGCATAACAACAGGCGGCTTGTTAGGCGCTATCATTATGGCCACTATTGGCGCTGTTATTTTGTTATATCTGATCAGTATCGTTAAGAAAGCCTAAAAAAGGGGGCGCTCCCCCTTTAAATTCATCTAGCTTTATTTCTTTTTAAATATCCTTATTTCAAAACAACCAGGCCTGGTTACTTTTAAATCGACCAGACCTGGTCGGTTTAAATCCCATAAAAAAGCTCACACAATCCAAAAACCATCGCCTTTTGACTGTGATAAAATACCTGCATTCAAATTTTAATTTTCAGGAGAAGTCTCATCATGTTAGATGCCTATCGTAGTCACGTTGCAGAACGTTTAGAACAAGGTCTTCCACCGTTATCGCTAACCGCGGAACAAACTGCTTCATTGGTTGAGTTGATTAAAAACCCGCCAGTGGGTGAAGAAACTTTTCTAATGGACTTGTTAACGAACCGCGTACCGCCTGGGGTGGATGAGGCTTCTTATGTTAAGGCGGGGTTCTTAGCCGATGTGGCGAATGGCACGATTACCAATGCCTTAATCTCTGCTGAGCAAGCGGTGTTCTTATTAGGCACAATGCTGGGTGGTTATAACGTTCAACCCTTGATTACTTTGCTTGATAGCGATAAAGCCAGTGTTGCAGAAGCCGCCGTTGTGGCTTTGTCTAAAACCTTATTGGTTTATGACGCATATCATGATGTGGTTGAGAAATCTAAAACTAATGATTACGCGATGCAAGTGATGCAGTCGTGGGCAAATGCAGAATGGTTTACCAATAAAGCTAAGATGCCAGAAGAAATTACCGTGACGGTTTTTAAAGTAGAAGGCGAAACCAATACCGATGATCTCTCCCCAGCGACAGCGGCTTGGTCACGTCCTGATATTCCACTACACGCGACAGAGATGTTAGCGGCCCGTATTGAGAATGTGGGCGACGTGATGGATGAATTGAAAGCCAAAGGCCATACGGTGGCTTATGTGGGTGACGTGGTTGGAACAGGTTCTTCGCGTAAATCTGCGATGAACTCTGTGATGTGGTTCTTTGGTGAAGACATCAGTTATGTCCCGAATAAACGCCAAGGTGGTGTTGTTTTAGGTGGCAAGATTGCCCCGATTTTCTTCAATACCGCTGAAGATTCAGGATCATTACCGATTGAGTGTGATGTGGATTCTATGAATATGGGTGACGTGATTACGATTCATCCCTACGCCGGTAAAGTGACTAACGAAGCCGGTGAAACCATCTCTACTTTTGAGATTGCACCTGAAACCATGCCGGACGAAGTACGTGCCGGTGGACGTGTACCGTTAATTATCGGTCGTGGTTTAACGGATAAGGCGCGTGCTGCGCTAGGAATGGGGCCATCTGAAGCCTTTATCCGTCCGTCAGACAGATCTAAAGCAAATCACGGTTATACACTGGCTCAGAAAATGGTCGGTAAAGCGTGCGGTATCGCCGGTGTTCGTCCTGGCATGTACTGCGAACCGCATATGACCACTGTCGGTTCTCAAGATACCACTGGTGCAATGACCCGTGATGAGATGAAAGAGTTGGCCTGTTTAGGTTTCTCGGCTGATTTAGTCATGCAGTCTTTCTGTCACACAGCGGCTTATCCAAAGCCGGTCGATATTACTTTACAGCACTCGTTACCAGACTTTATGACCAGTCGTGGTGGGGTGGCGTTACGTCCAGGTGATGGCGTTATTCACTCTTGGTTAAACCGTCTATTACTGCCTGATACCGTTGGTACGGGTGGCGATTCTCATACGCGTTTTCCGATTGGAATCTCTTTCCCTGCGGGTTCTGGTTTGGTGGCTTTCGGCGCGACGCTAGGGGTTATGCCTTTGAATATGCCGGAGTCAGTATTGGTGCGTTTTAAAGGTAAAATGCAGCCAGGTGTCACATTGCGTGATTTGGTCAATGCGATTCCTTACCAAGCGATTCAAGAAGGTTCATTGACGATTGAGAAGAAAGGTAAAAAGAACGTCTTCAACGGTCGTGTACTAGAGATTGAAGGGCTTGAACATCTAGCGGCAGAACAAGCATTTGAGTTGTCTGATGCCTCAGCTGAACGTTCTGCTAACGGTTGTGTGGTTAAGTTATCTAAAGAACCAATCATTGCTTATTTAAAGTCAAACATGGCGTTAATCGACTGGATGGTTGAAAGCGGGTATGCCGATGCGCGTACCTTATTACGCCGTCGTGATGAGATGCAGGCGTGGATAAATAATCCACAGTTATTGTCAGCGGATGCCGATGCAGACTATGCGGCCGTGATTGAAATCGATTTAAATGAAATCAAAGAACCCATCGTGGCTTGTCCGAATGATCCAGATGACGTTAAGTTGTTATCAGACGTTGCGGGCACCAAAATTGATGAAGTCTTTATTGGTTCTTGTATGACCAATATCGGTCACTATCGTGCGGCAGGTAAAGTGTTAGAGAGTATGGGCAATGTGCCGACGCGTTTATGGATTGCACCGCCAACCAAGATGGATGAACGTCAGTTAATCGAAGAAGGTTATTACAGCATCTACGGTAAAGTAGGCGCACGTACAGAGATGCCAGGTTGTTCACTGTGTATGGGTAACCAAGCCCGTGTTATGGATGGCGCAACCGTGTTTTCAACCTCTACGCGTAACTTCCCGAACCGTTTAGGGAACGGCGCCAACGTTTATCTTGGTTCTGCCGAGTTAGCGGCGGTCTGTGCTTCTTTAGGTAAGTTGCCGACAACAGCAGAGTATTTAAAAGAAGTGGCGATGTTGGATACGATGGGCGACGATGTTTATCGTTACCTTCAGTTTGATGAGATGGCGGACTACGAAGTTATCTCGCCAAAAAACTTGTCTGAAATTGGCGTTGCAGTAGGTTAATCCTCTCGTCAAAAGACTCTTAATAAAAAACCACTTCTGACTTAGGTCATGAGTGGTTTTTTTATGCCTGAAAATCATCATGTTAACAGATGCTTTTGTCGAAAATAATGCGTTAAAATAAATGTGTTTTAAGAAAAATAGATTAAAAGGTTAAGCATGTTCATATTTAGACTTTCCGCTACGGCACTTCTACTACTTTCCTCGATAAGCTTAATAGGCTGTTCGCAGAGTGTGGTTAAGACGACGGGTTCGGCCAATCAAGATGTTGTGCCATCTCAATCTGAGATTGATTTAATGATTCACAAAGCCAAGGTCACAGAGCGCGCCAGAGTGCAGACCGAGTATGAGCGACAAGCGTTGAGAGCGAATGTGTTTGCCAACCTGAAAAAGATGAACTTACCAGCCTTAGCGGGGAACTGTTTGGTGGATGTAATGGTGCCTTCTCAAAGGTTATCATCTGATACAAACGTACTGATTTCTGAACAGAGAGTAAGTTCTCGTACGGTTATTTGTGAAGAGCACTTGACGGTTAAAAACATTGTTAAGCTGCAAGCTCGTTTGCATGATCAAGGGTATTTAACGTCAGCAGAAGTGGATAGAAAAGACTTATTGAATGGTCAGTGGGATGAAAGAACTCAATTGGCGATGCTAACCTATCAAAAAGAGAATGGTCTTGCTTACGGGCTTGAGGGCGTCGAATGGACCTTGGAATCTTTGAAGCATTTGGATTTGCTTTAGAGTACAGATATAGATCACTCAATTTAGAAACAAAAAAGCCTGAATTAATCAGGCTTTTTTGTCTCTAAGGAAAAGTCACCAGGCCTGGTTGTTTAGATAAACCAGGGTGGGTTATTCGCTAAAGAGTCTTAATGCATAGTGCTTAAATAAAGTGATAATTTACTAGAGGTTTCAGCGGTGATATCTCCCATTAACTCTTCAATAATGCTTTTATCACCTTCGTAATAACGCACATTTTTAACGCCGACAATATCACGTGCCACGCTGTGTAAATCACTTAGGCCATCAATCATGCCATTAGTCATAGCATCTTCGCCTAACCAAACTAAACCGGTATAGGTGTCTTCAGTCTCCTTAATGCGATCTCCACGACCCTCACGAACGGCCGAAATAAATAGCTGATGGGTTTTTTCAAGTACCATTTCCTGGAAAAATGCGCGACCTGCTTCATCTTTAGGGCTGAAAGGGTCAATAAAAGTTTTATGTTCACCGGCATGCATAGAGCGGTTTTCAATACCGATTTTATCCATTAAGTCGGTCACACCGAAAGAGTCCATGCGAACCCCAATAGAACCAATCATCGATCCTTCATTTGCATAGATTTTATCGGCCGCGACGGCAATGTAATAACAGCCAGAAGCACAGAGATCTTCAACGACGACATAAACAGGTTTTTTATATAAATTTTTCAAACGCGTAATTTCATCATTAATCAAAGCCGATTGAACCGGGCTTCCACCAGGAGAGTTGGCTTTAATAATGACCGCTTTACTGTGTTTATTACTAAAGGCTTGTTCCAGCAATGGGTTGAGTTTTTCAGCGCTGATTTTAGTCCCCGGCATAATAGGACCTTCAATTCTGACGACCGCAACATGGTCTTTACCTGCAGACACTCCATCTATATCATTCAAAGAGCCCATGCTTTGGGTGGCCATATAAATAAAGAAGATGACGTAACCTGCGACGGCTAATTTTAGGACGTTGGCAAAACGTCGAGTCCATCGCTCTTGTTTGACCAGCGACTCTACGGCGCTGGCCAGTCGATTAAAGTTATTTTCTGATTTTTGAGACTCTTGTTCCATTGTGAATGCCTTATAATAATTCGAAGTTTTGTAATTCTAACCTGTTCGAGTCTATGACCCAAGAAAATACGCCTAATCTAAAAAATAGTGAGTCTGCCAAAAGTCAGACAGAAGATACTCAAACTACCGACGAAGTGGAAGATAGCTTGTTGCCTGAAGAGTTGTCGGGGAGTGCTTTGTCCGAGTTTGATATAGACGCTTTCTTAAAGCAGTTAACTCAGCGACCTGGCGTCTATCGGATGTTGAATAAAAAAGGCGTGATTATCTATGTCGGTAAAGCCAAAAACCTAAAACGTCGCGTCAGCAGTTACTTTAAGAAAAAGCATGATGAGATTAAGACGACCTCAATGGTTGGGCAGATTGCCAGAGTTGAAGTGACGGTCACCGATACAGAGAGCGAAGCCTTAATACTCGAAAACACTCTGATTAAGCGTCACAAACCTAAATACAATATTCTATTCAGAGATGATAAATCCTATCCCTATATTTACGTCTCTACGGGCAAAGAATATCCAGCATTAAGTTACCATCGTGGCGCGAAACGCCGAGTAGGGGAGTACTTTGGGCCTTTTCCCAATACTTCCGCGGTGCATCAGACCTTGCAGGCCTTACAAAAGATTTTTCCAGTAAGACAGTGTGCCGAAAGTGTTTTTAACCATCGTTCGCGTCCATGTCTGCAATACCAAATCAAGCGTTGTTCTGGCCCCTGTGTGGAAGGATTAGTCACGAAGGAAGCCTATCAAGAGGATGTTGAGCATACGCTGATGTTTCTGCAGGGCAAAAGCTTTACGGTCATTGAAGACCTTGGTGAGAAGATGGAACAGTCCGCTGAGTCCTTAGACTTTGAGCAGGCGGCCGCATATCGCGATAAGGTGGCGGCTTTAAGGGCGATACAGAGTCAGCATCTTATCAATCAGCCTGGCGCTAAGGATATAGACGTGATTGTGACGGCTGAACAGGCTAATCAAGTCTGTGTCTGTTTAATGATGTATCGCGGTGGCAACCTGTGGGGCAGTGAGCACTTCTATCCCAAATATATGGACTCAGCAGAAGAGCAAGACGTGTTAGCCGCTTTTGTCGCCCAGCATTATCAATCCCATCCGATTCCAGCTGAACTTTTGCTACCGATTAAATTAACCGAGCAAGTCGGTTTGGAGTTGTGGTTAAAAGATAAACGACCAGGCCTGGTCAAAATAAAACAACCCGTTCAACAGACGGCAAAAGGCTTAATCAAGTTAGCGCAAACCAATGCCAATGCGGGGTTAAAACAGCACATTACCCAGAAAGCGACTCAGGCTCAGCGTGTTAAGGCGTTGCAAGAAGCTTTAGGCTTGGTCAATCCGCCGAATTATATGGAATGTTTTGATATTAGTCATACGATGGGCGAGTTGACGATTGCCAGTTGTGTGGTCTTTGCAGAAGGTATTCCCAATACCCAGGCCTATCGAAAATTCAATATTTCGGGCATTATTGGGGGTGATGATTATGCCGCCATGCGTCAAGTGCTAGAGCGCCGTTACAGTCGTTTAAAGACAGAATCGGCCCAGTTGCCAGATTTGATTGTCGTGGATGGCGGTAAGGGCCAGTTGAACCAAGCCATTGAGGTGCTCAAGGAGTTGGAGTTAGATAATATCCCCTTGGTCTCTGTTGCTAAAGGCGAAGGGCGTAAGGCGGGTTTAGAGGTGCTTTATACGCCATATAATATGCAAGGTATCGATTTAGAGTCGGATGATATTGCGTTACACCTCATAAATCATATTCGCGATGAAGCACATCGTTTTGCTATTACCGCGCATAGGGCCAAACGCACCAAAGCGCAAACCCAATCTAATTTGGAATCCATTGAAGGCATAGGCCCGAAAACCCGAAAAATTTTGTTGTTACATTTTGGCGGCTTAACAGAAGTGAAGCAGGCCTCTATCTCAGAATTAAGTAAGGTCAAAGGCGTAAGTCAGGACAAAGCGCAACGAATCTATGACTTTTTTCACGGAAGCTTATAAAAATTGAGGTGAATCACCTTAAAATTTCTTAGCTTATGATAGTATTCCTAATATCCATTTTTAAATAAAAAAGAAAAGTTATGAATTTACGATCCCTCCCAATGATTATGACCTGGTCACGTGTTGTTTTAATCCCAGTGTTTTTAATCTGTTACTACGCACCGATAGAAGACGCCCGTTATTGGGCAGGCATGGCCTTTATGGTCGCCGCGATTACCGACTGGTTTGACGGCTATTTAGCGAGAAAGTTAGGCGTAGATAGCAAACTGGGCGCTTTTCTCGATCCTGTGGCGGATAAGCTGATTGTGGCGGCGGCTCTGATTGTGGTCGCGGCAGAATATCACGATAATATTTATGTGATTATTTCAGCCGTGTTGATTATGATGCGCGAAATTAGCATCTCAGCCCTACGCGAGTGGATGGCACAGAATAATGCTAGAGACGTGGTCTCAGTCTCACAGTTGGGTAAACTTAAAACGGCTTCACAGCTGGCCGCATTAACTTGGTTGGTCTACGGTGGCGAGTTATGGGGCGTAAACTGGGGTGAGCTTGGTTTCCCAATGCTGTACTTTGCAGCCACTCTGACAGTGATTACTTGGATTCAATATACCAAAGCCGCTCTACCTGAAATCATTCGTTCAACAAAATCATAAGGATAATTTTGTTTTAGGGCCCTAAGCCTCGTTAACGAAATTTTCTTTTCGAACTTTTACTAAAAATTGCTTGACGTTTAAAGTCGATCCCCTATAATACGCCCCATCAAGCGGGAATAGCTCAGCGGTAGAGCACAACCTTGCCAAGGTTGGGGTCGCGAGTTCGAACCTCGTTTCCCGCTCCAAATATATATTGGCGGAATAGCAAAGTGGCTATGCAGTGGATTGCAAATCCATCTACCTCGGTTCGACTCCGGGTTCCGCCTCCATTTATTTTGGAAATTTGATAAATTTTGACTTAGCATTTTGCAATGTTAGCTATCTGCCCAGGTGGCGAAATTGGTAGACGCAAGGGACTTAAAATCCCTCGATGGTAACATCGTGCCGGTTCGAGTCCGGCCCTGGGCACCATATTTTTAAAGCCCGTAAGATTATGATATCTAACGGGCTTTTTTGTTTTAAAGCTTAAATTTTATGTGTTTGTTGGTACAAAACTACACTTAAAACTAAGGCATAAAAACAGCGCGGCGTAATCTTCGGCGTAATTACTGTTTTTTGTCTCTTTAACGGAGATGAAATTATGGGTATTTCTAAGACCAAAAGCGAAAGCTTCAAAGCAGAAAAAATGGTTAGTGGCGTTCGCTACTACAAAACCTTTCCTACCAAAGAACAAGCTGAAGACTGGCTTGAACTCTTAACACACCACAATAAAGAAAACACACTCGGTAAAATTGCACGTGAAGAGTTGTCTCAAATTGACTCTATGCGCATGCGTGAATCTATTCCTAGCTTTTCTAATGTCTGTAAAGACTATCGTATTCATTTCAAAGATACTGGTCTCAAAGATGAAAAGCCACTCTATCAACTTAGCGCCTTCGTAAATATTTTTGGTGATTGGCCAATTACCGATATTGATCGGATCATGGTTGAAAATTCACTTGATGATATTCAAGAAGCAAAACATTTAGCTTCACCAACGGTTAATCGTTATCAGTCTGCCATCTCATCTGTTTTTAAATGGGCTGCTTCACAGCGCAAATACCGTGAATACCAACTTGTAAATCCGACACGTGACATTATTAGGCGTAAAGAGTCAGCAGGGCGTGAAACCTATCTAACTAAAGAAGAGCAATCCAGGCTTCTCATAGAGGCAAAAAAATCTAAATGGAGTGGTTTGCATCTCTACCTGTATTTACTGCTTTTAACGGGTGCAAGGCGTGGAGAGGTAATCGAATTACGTTGGGAGAATGTTGATTTTCAGCGATGTATTATGGTCTTCAAAGATACGAAAAACAAAAGTGACCATACTATCTCATTGCCTCAATCTGTTATTAAGATGCTTAAAGAGTGGAAACTATCTTTGCCAGTAACGCAGTGGGTATTTCCGTACATACATGACCCTAGAAGGGCTTTTATTAACTTTGATAACTACTGGCATAAATGCAGAGATAATGCAGATATGCCTGCTGGATTGAGAATACATGATTTACGGCACACAACTGCATCCACAATGTTGCAAGATGGCTATTCACTTGAAGAAATCAAGCAAACACTTAATCACAAAAGTACGTTGATGACTAATCGGTATGCACACCATGCTAAAGTAGTAAGCACTGTAGCCCGACGTGATTTTAGTCATGTTAATGTAGTTTAAAGTGTTTATGTTTTTGAACCTTTAATCATTTCTAGAATAGAATTCATAAATTACTATTTGTATTATTTTTTGTATTTCAATTATGGATAAATTGTTTTTCTCAATAAAAAAGAGTTGTTATGTCGCGGTTTCAAGTAATAAGTGCAATTTAATCATGCTGCAAGTAAATCAACTTGCAGCCCCTTAAATAATTCATTAGGCGTTTTACCACCACGACTACTTCTTGGACGGTTGTTTAGCCGATCCATCACATATTGAGCTTGTTCCATTGTCACATCTCTCAAGTCCATGCCTTTTGGAAAATACTGACGTATCAGACCATTTGTATTTTCATTGATTCCTCGCTCCCAAGAAGCATAGGGGTGGGCAAAATAAATATCAGTTTCCAGCGCTTTAGCCATCAGTTCATGGTCGGCGAACTCTTTACCATTGTCATAGGTAATCGTGAGAACTTGAGATTTGATGCCGCTCATAACATCAATGACCGCTTGAGCTAACTTATCAGATTGCTTACCTTGCAATGGCACGATGAGAGTATAGAGGGTCTTGCGTCGTCGTGT
>VCMI01000107.1 GCA_006222135.1 Thiomicrorhabdus sp.
ACACGACKAYKCGCTCAGAGCTGGTTGAAACCGCTTTAAAAAGAGCCTTGTGGAATCGTAAGCCGCCGAAAGGACTTATGGTTCATACGGATCAAGGAAGCCAGTTTATTAGCAATAGCTATCGACGGTTACTCAAGCATTGGAGCATAAAACAAAGCATGAGCCGTAGAGGAAACTGTTGGGATAATGCGGTGATTGAAAGCTTCTTTAAAACACTTAAGACAGAAACGATTTATCAGCATCTAAAGCTCATCTCAGTGAAAGAAATGAAACAAGTCATTGCTGAATATATGGGTCACTACAACCATATTCGACCGCACAGTACGAACGGTTATTTATCACCGGTGAAATTCGAACAAGAAAGAATGGAGCATTTAGCTCAAATGGAAAAAAGTCTAGGTATCAGAAAGTGTTGACACTCCATACAAAAGGCGCAACACTGGTTTCCAGTGTCCCCTTCGAATCAAAGGTACTTAAAATCAGTGTCGAACGAGATTCAAAAAATGCCAGGCATTGTTGTTGATGGGTCAAACTATTCTCCCGTTCATGCTCGTTTTGCCTTTTAGGTTTTTATTTCTGAATCCCGCATGGATTCCAAATAAATTACAACTCGATCGCTAAAGTCTTGATTAGCCAAGTTGAGATTTCATCTATCTCCTCAACACAAACTTGATGCTCCATTGGATACTGGTGCCATTCAATCGTATAACCACGTTTGGTTAAAGCCTGTTCAGACTGCTTGGCAATAGCCATTGGAATCACTGTATCAAACTTTCCGTGTGCCATTAAAATAGGCGTCTGACGATGCAGATGAAATTGCTCGTTCATCGGACAATAGGTGGATAAAGCCATAATCCCCGCTAAAGGCTGACTAAAGCTCAAACCGGCATGCAGTGCAATTAAGCCTCCTTGAGAGAAACCTGCCAAAACAATCTTATCAACGTCAATGCCCGCCTCAATCTGCTGTTGAATAAGTGCATATATTTGATTACAAGCAACCCGAATACCGGCCGCATCAATATCGTTCATAAAATCAGTACTACGAATATCAAACCAAGAACGCATGGTCATACCACCATTGATAGTGACGGCTTGTTCCAATGCATTCGGAAATATAAAACGAATGCCATGATGGCTGGGTAAATCTAATTCAGGTACCAGCCCTGCAAAATCGTTCCCATCGGCCCCTAAACCATGTAACCAGATCACCGCAGAAGTAGCTCTCTTTTCCGGCTCGATAATAATTGGCTGATCTTGTTTCGCTTCTTGCATTGTCACTCGCTCGTTTCTGATAAAATATCCTTCATTCTAATGGAAGCAGACTTCATTAAACAAGATTTCTATCGAGATAGTAAAAATGATCTTTGATATAAGCTTGCTCGGTGAATCTAGCCTCCCAATAAGACTTAACGTGGGTGCTGAATAAATACCCAAAACCAATGGCTGATTTTTATGCATGTACCCTTAAGTATGTTTTTACTACTACTGGCTTTCACTCTCTCAGGTTGTGGCAAAAAAAGCCCTCTAACCCTACCCGAAGAAAGGCCAGACCAAGTCGTTCAATCGACCTCTGCTGATCAAGCAAACTTGCGATTAATTAGTTTTCAGGAATCAAAATGACACACGCTTTTCAACTTAAAAACGGCACGCTTCATGCCGAAGATGTCTCTTTAGAGACTTTAGCGAAACAATATGGCACACCATTGTATGTTTATTCTAAAACGGAATTCGAAAGCCGCTGGCAAGCCTTTGATACCGCTTTTGGAAGCCAACCACATTTAGTCTGTTATGCCGTTAAAACCAACTCTAACATTGCGGTTTTACAAAGCTTAGCAAAGCTAGGCGCAGGTTTTGACATTGTTTCTCAAGGCGAACTTGAACGTGTTTTACGTGCCGGTGGCGACCCTAAAAAGGTGGTATTTTCAGGGGTTGCTAAGCAATCTTCAGAAATACGTCGTGCTTTAGAAGTCGGCATCCGTTGTTTTAACTTGGAATCACATGCCGAGTTGGATCGTATTCAATCGGTCGCACAATCCATGGATTTGATTGCCAATATCTCAATTCGTGTCAATCCTGATGTGGATGCCAAAACCCATCCGTATATTTCAACGGGACTTAAAGACAATAAGTTTGGTGTAGATATTAATACCGCGCCTGACTTGTATGCCGATGCATGTGCTTGTTCGCATATTAACCCTATCGGAATTGATTGCCATATTGGCTCTCAGCTGACTGAAATCACGCCTTTTGTCGATGCCTTAGAACGTGTATTAACATTAAAATCGACCTTATCGGAGATGGGTATTGATATCCACCACCTAGACTTAGGTGGTGGATTAGGCATTCAGTATACCGATGAAGTACCGCCAGCGATTGCAACCTATATTCAGGCGTTAATTAGCAAATTAAATGACCCTGAGATTGAAGTGATTATCGAACCAGGTCGGGCCATAGCTGGCAATGCCGGTGTACTGCTGACAGAAGTCGAATACTTAAAACCCACTGAATATAAAAACTTCGCGATTATTGATGCCGCAATGAATGATTTGATTCGTCCAGCGTTATATCAAGCTTATCAGGAGATTGTACCGGTGATGCCGAGAACAGATGGTTTAGAAACCAGTTGGGATCTCGTGGGTCCGGTGTGCGAAACGGGTGACTTCTTAGGTAAAGATAGAAAGTTGAACCTTAAAGCGGGCGACTTGTTGGCCGTAAAGTCTTCTGGTGCCTATGGCTTTACCATGAGCTCCAACTACAATACGCGTCCACGATCGGCCGAAGTCATGGTACAAGGTGACCAGGCCTGGTTGATTCGTCCACGTGAAACCTATGAAGATCTAATGGGCTCTGAAATCTTGATTGAATCTTAGAGAGGAGTCAGGCTTAATTTAGCTTTTAACTTACTATAGAACTTACTCTAAAAATCCAAGGTTAAGCTTGGTTTTTTAGGTTTAGTTACCTTGCGGTAATAAACTCGCCTGCCACAGATGCAAGTCTGACAAAGGCTTTGCTCCTGGCAAACAATTATCCTCCCCTCTTACCCGCACAATGGTTTGTAAACCAGTAATAGGTTCACCAGTCTTTTTGCTGATTAATGCGCTCCAAACACCCTTCTCATCCTTCCAAACCACTAAATCCTGTCCATTGGTAGAATAATCTAGCCACCAAGCATGTTGCTGTAACCGAGTTAGTTCAACCCAATCTTGCCATAATGTAATGACCTTTGGTTCTGCCGAGAGTCGTTCCTCAAGATTCGATCTATTTTCAGAATTGATAACAGAATCTACCGCCATCATCTTCTGTACAAACTCATCACAGCCTACGTTTAACCAGGCCTGGTAGATTTGAGTTACTTCCACCAAATATCGGCAGTTGCCAATCTTATCGACCTCAGCTTGCGATAAACCCAATGCCTCAGCCAATCGATAAGCATCCTCAAGCAACGCCACCATGCTTTGACACTGCATAGGACGACACGGTAGTTGTGCCAAAGCGTGATGTAATTTACAGCCAATCAATTCTGGCAAACGTGCTGCCAGAGATAGGGCCATAGAATTGATTCTAGGTAAGGTCTGCAAAGCTGTTAAGCGTTGCTCGTCCATTAAGCAAATCTCAATTTGCTCAGAAATCTCGTCATTCACTAATCGTAAACGTAAATTACGTAAAAACTTAACCGTCTCAACTTTCTCAGGCCAACCCACTTGTCCGGCTATGACTTGGCGTTTACCAGACAATAACGCGACAATATCGACTTCCTCTAAACCAGCCGTAATTAAGCGCCATGCGAGCATTGGAGAGTGATCAAGCAACTCCAATACTTGAGGGTATTTGCCGGCATAGTGCAACAAGGAGAGTTGATGTGTAGGGAAAAGCGCGCAACTGTCATGAACCCATGGTGGGATCTGTTTACGCCAATAAGAAATTTGAGAATAATTAGACCAATCAAGAATTCTTAGATTGCTTGGATAGGCCGGAACTTTAGCCGAACTCATCGTTAAAGCATCCCAGCTCGGAACATTCAGTACACCAAACTCTGGCAGCACTTTTCGACAATCAATCCACAAGGTTTGTTCAACCTCATCCCAAAAACAGGATTTTGATAACTGTTTCTGGAGTTGTTTTTGTTGAATTTCAGAAGGATTTAAAGGTACGTTTAATTTCATAGAGTTACTTTAAACCCCTTTTAAATATTACCAAGTTGGAGACACTTTAAAGAACAACGTTTTAATATACTCTGTTTCTGGAATCGCCGGATGAATCGGATGATCAGGACCTTGATGACCTTGCTCAAACAACTGTACATTGCGATCAATATGACGCGCGGCAGACTGTACAGCCGTCAATAAATTATCACGCGTCATATGGTGAGAACAAGAAGCCGAGACCAAAACACCGTCTTTTTCTAAAACACGCATGGCGATTTCATTGATACGACGGTAAGCTTCTGCACCCTTTTTAAAGTCTTTTTTACGCTTAATAAAGGCCGGAGGATCGACAATAACAACATCAAATTTTTGCTCATCTGCACGCAAGGCATTTAAGACATCAAAGGCATTACCTTGAATAGTCACTAGCTTCTCTGCTACGTCATTTAAAGCCGCATTGATATCGACACCATCCAATGCAAACTCAGATGAATCAACGCAAGTCACTTCTTCTGCGCCAGCCACTGCGGCAGCGACACCCCAGCCACCTAGGTAACTAAAGACATCCAATACGCGCTTGCCTTTCACCAGTGTTTGTAAACGGCCACGTGCCATACGGTGATCGTAGAACCAACCCGTCTTTTGACCGCCTTCAACCGGAATCGAAAATTTGACCCCATTCTCTTCAATAATGAGTTCAGCAGGCATTTCGCCATAAACCACTTCTTCATACAGTGGTAAACCTTCTAGTTCACGGCTTGTTGTATTATTTTTCATCACAATGGCTTGTGGGTGATACAAGTTTTCAAGAACTTGAACGATATCATCCTTGATGACCTCCATGCCAGCCGTAGTTATTTGCACGGCAAATACATCACCAAAACGATCAATGACCAGGCCTGGTAGACCGTCAGAATCGCCAAAGACCAAGCGATAGAAAGGCTGATCAAAATGCATTTCACGTAACTCTTGTGCCGCTTGTATACGTTTTTTCAAAAACTTCATATTAAGTTCAAGCTTAGGACTACGACTCAGTAAACGCGCACAAATCAAGGTATTCGGATTAACAAACCCCATACCTAATGGCTTACCGTTAGAGGCTTCAATAATCACTTGCTGCCCAGGTTCAAAGTCTTTCAGTGGCGTTGCAACGATATCAACTTCATTACTAAATACCCAAACATGACCTTGTTGGATGCGGCGTTCTTCGTTCTTTTTTAAGCGTAAACGGGCTGACATAAGAGTTTTCTCTTTAAATGTGTTAAAAAAAGAAAGAGGCTAAAGCCTCTTCTTAAAATTGGGAAAGTCGGTTCTAGAGATTAACCGTCAATAAGTCCTTGGTAATCGGCATCTGACATCAACTCTTCTAACTCAGTCTCATCATGTGGGGCAATTTTAAATAACCAACCGCCGTCATAAGGCTCTTCATTAATAAGCTCAGGATCATCTTCCAGAGCTTCATTAATCTCAACAATCTCACCACTGAGGGGTGCAAATATATCAGAAGCTGACTTCACCGACTCTAAGGCCATCACCTCATCCCCTGCCTGCGCATAACCGCCTAATTCAGGAAAAGTAACACTCATCATTTCACCTAACGCCTCTTGCGCAAAGTCGGTAATTCCAACCACGGCATGACCGTCTTCGTTGATGTAAACCCACTCGTGAGTCTCTGCATATTTAAGATGTTGTGGTAAAACACTCATTGCTATTTGCTCCCTGCATTCAATAGCAAAATCATATCACTAATACATTTTTTATTTGAAAAGTTTATCGTTTTATGTGGCTATAATACGAAGTGAGCTTAACCCATTTGCTCATTCTAAAATTGTGATATTGCAGAAGTCACGACCCCCCAAATCACAATATCAGATTCTTCTCTGACTAAAATCGGTGGATAGTCATCATTTTCAGGCACTAACCATGTCCCAGTAGACTTCATAGATAAGCGCTTTACCGTTAATTCGCCATCTAATGCCGCAATCACAATCTTTCCATCCTTAGGCTCCAAACTCCGATCGACGATCAAAGTATCACCATCTTTAATACCGATCTTTTGCATGGAATCACCTTGTACGACCAGTAAAAATGTAGCTTCTTTGTTTCGAATCAACTTCTCATTTAAATCTAATCGTTGCTCTATATAGTCATCCGCAGGACTTGGAAACCCGGCTACCACTTTATGACTGTAAAGAGGTATCTCAATAAAATTGACATCATTAGCAGGTAGATACCAAGCAAATTCAGAGCATTCTTGCTGTGATTTATTAATACTGATTCCTAACTCTACCTCAGAAAAAGTAGACGCCTTTACACCCGCTTTACTCTGGCTCTTTGATAAATTTAACCAAGCCTGAACTTCACTTACTTTTGACTCAGGAACTCTGAGCACTTTGGTTGGCTCACCAAACTTACCAGACCCTTTCTTACGTCCTGCTCCTTGACGAATCCCACCACGTTTGTCGATTGTATTACTCATAAAACTTTAAAACCTACTCTGTTAAATACTTAGCTTGATTTATGTAACCGTTTTCATAGTATACTGGAATAGTGCAAATAGCTCACTTAAATAAACTAAATAATTGAAGAACAATAAATATGAAAAAATACGCTCTGGTCGATGGGAACTCTTTTTATGCCTCATGCGAAATAGCATTCAATCCCGTCCTGATAAATCGACCCGTCGTTGTACTTTCAAATAATGATGGCTGCATTGTGGCCGCCAATAGCTTAGCGAAAAAGCTAGATCAATATTTAAACCAACCATTTGAGCGAGGTGGTTATCACGGTGCCCGCAAAGACAGCATGATGTTTCAACCTTATTTTAAGGTCGCTACCTTACTTAAAAAACACAATACTGCGGTATTTAGCTCTAACTACGAACTCTATGGAGACATGAGCCAGCGCATGCACAATATAAGCGCACAATTTGCACCTCGACAAGAGATTTACTCAATTGACGAAAGCTTTTTGGACTTTTCAAACCTCATTAAAGAGGATTTGTCACTTTATGCTCAGCAACTTAAGCAAAAAATTCATCAATGGATAGGTATTCCAGTCGCAGTGGGAATTGGCGCATCCAAAACTCAAGCCAAGTTGGCCAATCACCTTGCCAAAAAAACCCACATCTCAAGGATGTTTTGGATCTAACTTGCTTATCACAGGAGACACAAGACGCTTTGTATAAAACGGTCAAGGTCGGTAAAGTCTGGGGAATTGGTAAGCAGTTATCGCAGAAATTAGAATCACAAAACATTCTGACGGCCTACGATTTAAAGTACAGTGATCCAAAAACAATTAGACAACAATATTCCGTGAATGTAGAACGAACACTATTAGAGTTAAATGGCCAGGCCTGCTTACCTTTTCATGAGAACACTCTAGCCAAATCAGCTGATCATCATGCCGAAAATATCATTGAGAAGAAACAGATTATTTCGTCACGTTCTTTTGGCCAATTGGTCGAGCACTTTGATGAAATGCGCCAAGCAGTGGCCAGCTATACTGCGGTAGCCGCGGAAAAATTGCGCGGTCAAAATGGCACTTGCCAAATGGTCACCGTCTACATCACCACACCGCCCTATAGAGAAAATATTCTCCAGTATCATAACCAAATAAACCTACCACTGGTCTACCCTAGCGATAGCACCGTATTACTTAGCAAAATGACTCTTCGCGCCTTAAAACAAATTTGGAAACCGGGCTTTCAATATTTAAAAGCCAGTGTCAGCTTATCGAAAATCAATCCAAAAGGCTCTCTCCAAACGGACCTGTTCGCACCCAACCCACAGTATTCAGGTAATCAAAAATCAGATGCCTTAATGTCGGTAATGGATCAAATGAACCACAGAATGGGCAAAGGCAGTCTGCAACTGGCAAATAGTGGACTACAACAACAGAGTTGGAAGATGAATCGAAATTTAATGTCGCCTAGGTGTACTACACGCTGGAATGAGTTACAGGTAGTTAAGGCTTAGAATTTTATAAGAAATGTATTATCAAATAGAGATGGTGCGCTCGAGAGAATTCGAATCTCCGACCCCTGCCTCCGGAGGGCAGTACTCTATCCAGCTGAGCTACGAACGCACATATATTATTTGGGTATTATACAAGATTTTAAGGTGATATTTTATATATCACGACGTCCTAGTGATTGTAAGAGTCTGCTGTAAATGGCCATCTAACTCAAGAATAGAAACATTAATTTGGTTAAGAATCCTTAAACTCAAAAAACTCTTTATAGACCCTCTCCAACAGCTAATAAAACGCACCCTGCGCATGATATTGATTATCTAAATAGACGGCTCTAGTAGTGCTTTAAAACATCGTTTTAAAAGCCCATTGGTCAAAAGGATTGAGAAAGGAGTTCTAAAGTATCTGAATTGGCTATTCGGACAGAAAACCCAGGCAAAAAAAACCCGCGAAGCCTAAGGGCAACACGGGTTTTTAGAATATAAGCTTGGCAATGACCTACTCTCACATGGGAACTCCCACACTACCATCGGCGCTAAGACGTTTCACTACTGAGTTCGGAATGGGATCAGGTGGTTCCATCTCGCTATTGTCACCAAGCAATTTGGTACTAAAAGTCGAATCAGATCAATAAATCATCAACTCTTAATGTTCTTTTCAAGCGGCGCTTTTTAAAGGGCGCCGCTCTCATTTGCAATAGATCTTATCGCTTTGTATATAGGTTATACAGTCATATATATCGATACACTCAAGGTATATCACAACTTACTTTTAGTCACGTACTCAAAAGTTACTTTTGAGTTGTATAGTTAAGCCTCACGGGTAATTAGTACAAGTTAGCTTCAAACATTGCTGCTCTTCCACACCTTGCCTATCAACGTCATAGTCTCTAACGGCCCTTCAGAAGACTTAAAGTCTAGGGAAATCTAATCATGGGGCAGGTTTCCCGCTTAGATGCTTTCAGCGGTTATCCTTTCCGAACGTAGCTACCGGGCAATGCTATTGGCATAACAACCCGAACACCAGCGGTTCGTCCACTCCGGTCCTCTCGTACTAGGAGCAGCCCCCCTCAAATTTCCAACGCCCACGGCAGATAGGGACCGAACTGTCTCACGACGTGTCTAAACCCAGCTCGCGTACCACTTTAAA
>VCMI01000108.1 GCA_006222135.1 Thiomicrorhabdus sp.
ACACGACGACTCTTGACACGWCTKWCGWCGGCTTGTGTATGTGCAAGCAACGGTCGCCAACCACGGGATTTAATATTGCGTTTGAGTTCACGGCTAATGGTCGATTTATGACGTTTTAACTCGTCTGCGATAGTCGTAATGCTATATCCGGCACGTTTGAGTCCGTAAATGTGATATCTTTCTTCTAAGGTCAGTTGATGATATGTGCTCATTGGGCAACACCTCTTTTGTGTAGGAACTTAAAAGGTAGCTTATCAACTGGCCTTTTTCAATTCCTATAGGTGTTGCACTTACTAGTTGAATCTATGCCCTCTAAAAATGACTATAACCAGTTGTTTTAATCAGCTCATCTGCAACAGGTTTACCCGACATTAAACAATGAATGCCTTTTTGCTCAACCACACGACCAATCTGAGTAATCCTTACCCCATATTGTTGTGCAATTTTTTGTAATTGCGGCCAATTTTGTTTATTGAGTGTCAGGCACAATTGATAGTCATCACCACCCGATAAAACAGGTGACCAGTCATGCGTTTGAGTAATATACTTTTCAACAGCAGATGACAGAGGCAATTGCTCTAACTCAATTTCAGCTCCGAATTCTAAAACCAATCCTGCACTCAACTTATGCTGTTTACGATTAGTTTGCTCCAAAATATGACCCAAATCCGCCAGTAAGCCATCCGAAATATCAATCGCACTATTCACCAACCCGCGTAAATCAGCCGCAATGGCTAACTGAGGAACTGGATGATTCAATGCGGACAACAACGCCTGCTTTTCAATCTCACTCAGTTCAGAACTGAAACCCTTATCTAACTGTTCTAATGCTACCTTCAACCCTAAAGCACCATCACCCACCGTCTCGGTAACACAAATCAGATCACCGACTTGAGCACCTGAACGCAAGATGGCTTGTTGATTGGGTACCCAGCCATGCGCTGTCACCGTCAACGTTAAAGGCCCCTTAGTAGTGTCTCCGCCAATTAAAGGGATTTTGAATTGCTCTGTGATAGCGCGCAAACCGCTGGCAAAGCCTTTTAACCAGGCCTGGTCATTATCAGGCAAGGTTAAGCCTAATGAATATCCCCCAGGGCTTGCACCCATTGCAGCTAAGTCACTTAAATTAACGGCGACAGCTTTCCAGGCGATATCATAAGCCGACGTCTCTAGCGGAAAATGCACACCACAAACCAAGGTATCTGTCACCACCACCATTTGATGATTCTCAGGCACCGACAAAACAGCGCCATCATCACCAATCCCCACTTCTTCAATGGATAAACCTTGAGATAAGGGTTTGAAATAGGTTTCAATCAAATCAAATTCTAATGCCATTAAATTTCCCAAATCAGGAGGAGCGTAAACACAAACAAAGTAAAACACTCTTAAAAACAAAAAGCCCCGTAGAATTTCTACAGGGCCATTTCAAACAATACAGACATAAAATGAAAAATTAGTCTCTCACATTAAAGCAAAGAGTTTCATTCTTCTATTCTGAACAATTTATTATGCATCCAGCTCAAGCGGACGTAACGTCTTAGCCACTTTATCCAGAATACCATTCACAAATTTATGGCCTTCTTCTGCACCAAATCGCTTAGCAAGCTCAACGCATTCGTTAATGACGACCTTGTATGGAATCTGCTGTTTTGACAGTAACTCATAAACCCCAATACGCATAATCGCACGCTCAATCGGATCGATCATATTGACCGAACGATCTAGCAGATCTGAATACAAGGCATCTAAATCCATTACATCCGTCGTCACATTTGTTAGAAGCTCTTTAAATAGATCAAAATCCAAATCCACCAAAAGACCATCTTCACTGAAGTTTTTGATAATAACATTGATATCAGAATGGGTCATTTCCCAAACATAAAGTGCTTGGACAGCAACACGACGCGCTTGAGTACGTGGCGTAATTTGCCCTTCGACTTCAATAATTTCTTCACCTTGACCAGGCTTAATATCTTTTAGTGTTTTCATTAAAGCTGCTTCATCACGTTAACCATCTCAATGGCGGCTAGAGTACACTCTTCACCTTTATTACCTGCTTTAGTCCCTGCTCGCTCAATCGCTTGTTCGATACTGTCTACCGTCAATACACCAAAAGCAACCGGAACACCCGTGTTCAACTGAACCTGACCAATACCCTTAACACATTCTCCGGCAACGTAATCAAAGTGTGGCGTACCACCGCGAATCACAGCACCTAATGCGATAATGGCATCATACTTACCTGATTGCGCCATTTTTTGAACGGCCAAAGGAATTTCGAACGCGCCTGGCACCATCACTTTAACGACATTATCGACATCGCCACCGTGACGTACAATCGTATCAATCGCACCATTCACTAAATGGTCTACTATAAAGCTATTAAAGCGCCCGACGACTAAACCTACCTTCATTCCCTGAGCGGTTAAATTCCCTTCAACTGTATTCATTTTAGCGTTCTCTTTTATCTGTTTAGATTTTAATTTTAATGGCGTTATTGTGCCATATTTTCAATTTCAAAGGACATTTGATTCTCGTCCCTAGCATGTTGAAATCAGTCTTTTTTAGGAATCGTTTCCGAAATTTCTAGTCCAAAACCTTTTAGCGCATTCATTTTCCAAGGCGAACCAATCACTTTTAATTTTGTCAGACCCAGATCTGATAAGATCTGAGCGCCTAAACCAAACGTTTTGGTATCATCGTCATAAACGGTATCCGGGGCTTTAATACCTAGATCCTTCATTTGAAAGGCTTGAATTTTATCCAGCAATCCCGCAGCCTCTTCGTGCTTGCGTAGAACAACAATCGCACCTGAACCTTCTGCAGCAATCTGCTTCATCGCAGCGCGTAATGACCAACCACACTCAGGACGGTTTGAACCAAAGACATCACATAACGTATCCAACATATGAACGCGAACCATCGTTGCTGCATCTGACTTTAACTGACCAAACACTAATGCAAAGTGCGCCTTCTGCTCAAGCACGTCTTGATAACCTATTAATTTGAAATCACCAAACTCTGTCGGCAAYTTRCACTCKGAAACACGCTCRAYTGTTTTCTCATTTTGCAAACGATACTCAATCAAGTCAGCGATGGTTCCTATCTTTAAACCATGTAACTGAGCATAACCTTCTAAATCATCACGACGCGCCATAGAACCATCTTCATTCATGATTTCAACAATCACCGATGAGGCTTCCATTCCAGCTAAACGTGCCAAATCACAACCCGCTTCAGTATGTCCTGCTCGCGTTAAAACACCACCTGGCTGTGCCATCAATGGGAAAATATGACCTGGTGTAACAATATCAGCAGGCCCTGCGTTGTCAGCAACGGCCGCTTTGACGGTAACCGCACGATCTGCTGCCGAGATACCGGTGGTAACCCCTTCCGCGGCCTCAATAGAAACCGTGAAGGGTGTGCCATGTGGATCTGAGTTATCTTTAACCATTAGAGGTAAATGCAATTGATAACAGCGCTCACGTGTCATGGTTAAACAGATCAATCCACGACCGTAACGTGCCATAAAATTAATGTCTTCTGCTCTCACCATCGAAGAAGGGATTAATAAATCGCCTTCATTCTCACGATCTTCATCATCCATTAAAATGACCATTTTGCCTTGCTTGTAATCTTCAATCAGTTCTTCAATTGTATTTAACTGCATATTTATATAAATCCATTTTGAGCTAAAAATTTAGGGGTAATGCTTGATTCATCTTTAGCTTGTGGTGCAGACATCATCCGCTCAAGATAACGCGCCAACAAATCGACTTCAAGATTGACCTTACTCCCTACTTTAAATTCTTTAATTGTAGTTTCCTGCCGCGTGTGAGGCACGATATTGACACCAAAAACAGTCCCTTCAACCTCATTGACCGTTAGGCTAATGCCATTGATACAGATAGAACCTTTAGAGGCAATATACTTACACAGATCAAGCGGTGCTTCAACCTCATAACGCCATGAGCGTGCATCTTGGGAAATCTTGTGGATCGTCCCCACACCATCTACATGCCCACTGACCAAGTGACCGCCTAAACGATCTTGTAACCGCAAGGCTTTCTCTAAATTCACCTGTGTGCCAACCTGCCAATCAGCGGCGGTCGTCACATTGATTGTTTCACCCGACACATCTGCGACATAGCTATTATGGGTGATTTCAATGGCGGTTAGACAAATCCCATTGGTCGCGATACTGTCACCCACTTTAACATCAGACATATCCAGCTTTCCAGTCTGAACAGTGACTTTCCAGTCACCCTTTTGCGGTTCTATTTTTTCAATCACACCTTGTGATTCAATGATTCCAGTAAACATTTAATCCTTCACTACGACGGGTTTAGAAACGATACAAATATCGTCGCCAAACGTTTCTACTGAGTGTATTCGTAACTGAATTTTATTCGCCATATGTTCAACACTCGGTAAAACGAACATCGGTTTCGCTTGATTACCTAATAAACTAGGTGCCATAAAGCAGTAAAGCTCATTGACTAGACCTGACTCCATGAAAGCGCCAGCAACAATTGCACCTGATTCAACCATTACATCGTTAATCTGCTCTTCTTCTGCCAGGTAACTAAGGATTGATCGAATATCTAAACGGTCATCTTCAGAGGCCACAGCAACCAACTCTATGTTTTTAGTCTGAAACAGTTCCACTAATTCAGGACTAGCCTTAACTGCATCTCGAGAAGTCATTATAATGGTACGGCCAGAAAGACTCAGCATTTTGGCTTCCAATGGCATACTTAAGTGTGGGTCTAACACCACACGCAGAGGGTGACAATTTTCTGAGGTTAAATTGAGTTCTGCCAACTCTTCTGCAGGTAATCTAACCGTCAGACTAGGGTCGTCGGCCAAAACAGTACCAATCCCCGTCACCAAGGCACCACTAAGAGCACGCATTTTGTGAACTTCAATACGAGCCTCTTCGCCGGTAATCCACTGACTCTCGCCATCAGCCATTGCGGTACGACCATCCAAACTACTGGCCATTTTCAAGCGAACAAACGGTAACTTTTTTTGCATTTTTCTGATAAATCCTGAATTAAGTGCTTTTGCTTGATCTTCTAGCAAGCCAATTTTTGTTTCAATATTCGCTTGTGTCAATTTACGAATGCCTTTACCAGCGACCAAAGGGTTTGGATCTAACATGGCCACAAACACTTTCGCAACTCCCGCCTCGACTAAACCATCCGCACACGGAGGCGTGCGACCGGTATGGGAGCAAGGCTCTAAACTGACATAGGCCGTTGCGCCAAAGGCTAACTCCCCAGCCTGAGCAAGTGCGACTCGTTCGGCATGTGGCAAGCCAGCTTGTTGATGCCAACCCTCGCCAACGACAAGGCCATCCTTGACTAAAACACAACCCACAGCGGGATTAGGTTTAGTCGAGTAAAGCCCTTTACTTGCTAGCTCAATGGCTCTTTGCATATATTCAATATCAACAACCGAAAAGCTAGCAGACTTTATATTCTGTTCATTAGGTAAACTATTTTTGATATTTCCCACCTAACCTGACTCTTATTTAGAGGACGTTGCGCGCACCAGCTTTTCAATCTCTTCCCTAAAGGCATTCACATCTTGGAAAGAACGATAAACTGAAGCAAAACGTACGTAAGCGACCTGATCTAAATCACGTAATGCATCCATAACCCACTCCCCTAATTGATGGGAGGGTATTTCACGCACGCCTTCCGACATTAAACGTTTAGTCATCTGACTCGCGACAAAATCAATCGATTCACTGGCCACAGGACGTTTTTCAAGGGCTTTAATCAATCCACGGCGTATCTTGTTTTCGTCAAAACGTTCACGATTACCATCACTTTTAATCACTCTTGGCAATGACAATTCTGCAGACTCGTAGGTTGTGTAACGTTCACCGCATTGCATACACTCCCGGCGACGCCTTACCTGAACACCTTCAGTTGCCAATCTAGAATCAACTACTTTCGTGTCCGGTGCATTACAAAATGGACAATGCATGAATATAACTCCGTTGTTATTGAATCGTTTTAACCATTAAATACAGCAAATGTGGGCTAGTTCATCCCGCCTGATCTTATTTAAAATCGGCTCGAACAGACTCATTATAGCGAGTTTTAAATACTAAAAAACCACCAGGCATGGTGGTTTTTATGCAGGTATAAATTGATTATATCATGCAAGAAGATAACTGACTATTTAGCTCAGTTATTCAATTTTATCTATAGACTGGTTTCGATTCACATAAAGCCGAAACTTTTGCACGAACTTCAGCCACAACAGCTTCGTCCCAAGAGGTCGTCTCTTGATCACAACAATCAATAACATCACACATCCAATTTGCTAGGTTTGTGCAATCTGTCACATTGAAACCACGTGTTGTGGCCGCAGGTGTTCCAACACGAATTCCGCTTGTTACAAAAGGAGACATTGGATCATTTGGTACTGAATTTTTGTTGATAGTAATATGCGCTGAACCTAAAGCGGCATCGACTAGCTTACCTGTTAGACCTTTTTCAATCAGGCTGACCAGGAATAAATGATTTTCTGTACCACCCGAAACAACATCACAACCACGAGACATAAAGACTTCTGCCATCGCTTTAGCATTAACAATGACGTCTTTACAATACGTTGACCAAGAAGGCTCTAAACATTCTTTAAACGCAACCGCTTTTGCCGCAATGACGTGAACTAAAGGTCCACCTTGCCCACCCGGAAAAATAGCTGAGTTAAATTTCTTTTCTAAATCAGGATTTGACTTACATAAGATTAAACCACCACGGGGACCGCGTAATGTTTTGTGCGTTGTTGTCGTAACAACGTGAGCATGCGGGATTGGGTTAGGATATTGTCCACCGGCCACTAAACCTGCAACGTGAGCCATATCAACAAACAAGTATGCACCAACAGAATCCGCAATTTCACGGAACTTAGCCCAATCAATGACTTGAGAGTAGGCAGAGAAACCAGCGATAATCATCTTAGGCTTATGTTCATCTGCCATCGCTTGAACTTCAGCATAATCAATCTGACCAGTAACTGGATCAATACCATACTGAACTGCGTTATAAAGCTTACCTGAGAAACTTACGTGAGAACCGTGTGTTAAGTGTCCACCGTGCGCAAGACTCATCCCTAAAACAGTATCACCAGCGCTTAGTAGCGCCAGGTAAACAGCGGCGTTTGCTTGAGAACCTGAGTGTGGCTGTACGTTTGCATAATCAGCACCAAACAACTCTTTAGCACGATCAATCGCAGCTTGCTCAACAACATCTGCAAACTCACAACCACCGTAATAACGCTTTCCAGGATAACCTTCCGCATACTTATTAGTGAAGTAAGAGCCTTGCGCTTCCATTACTCGTGGACTTGTGTAGTTTTCAGAAGCAATTAACTCAATGTGAGATTCTTCACGTTTCTCTTCATTTTTAATCGCATCTGCAATCAAATCATCATAACCAGCAATCGTCATATCTTTAGTGAACATTATTACGGCTCTCCGTCTCTGAATTAAGTAAATTTAAAGTCCAGAATTTTACCCGATTTCAGACTAAAAACCAATCTAACTACACTTAATTTATAACCCAACGCCTATTAAGGACTCAATCAAGCCAGTTTCTTCTTTCACTGTCAGCGCTTTTTCGGTAAAGTGTCACACATTATTATCTAGTTGCTAAGTAGGAGATCGTTAAATGGCTCAATTTGTTTACACCATGAACCGCGTGGGTAAAGTCGTTCCACCCAATCGCCAAATCTTAAAAGATATTTCACTCTCCTTTTTTCCGGGTGCTAAAATTGGTGTCTTAGGTTTAAATGGTTCTGGTAAATCGACTTTACTTAAAATCATGGCAGGCCTGGACACAGACATTATTGGTGAAGCCCGCCCACAGTCTGGCACCAAGATAGGGTATCTTTCACAAGAACCTCAACTAGATGAAACTAAAGATGTGCTCGGCAATATCGAACAAGCGGTGTTTGAAGTTAAAAATGCCCTCGCTGAATTAGATGGCATTTACGCGGCCTATGCGGAACCGGATGCAGATTTTGATGCTTTAGCCAAAAAACAGGGTGAAATCGAAGACATTATCCAAGCCAAAGATGGCCACAATATTGACCGAACTTTAAACATTGCCGCTGATGCGCTGCGCCTTCCACCATGGGATGCTGATGTTAGCACCCTGTCGGGTGGTGAACGTCGTCGTGTTGCGCTCTGTAAACTGCTCCTAGAAAAACCTGACATGCTGTTATTAGATGAGCCAACTAACCATTTGGATGCCGAATCTATCGCATGGTTGGAGCGTTTCTTATTAGACTTTCCGGGTACCGTTGTGGCGATTACCCATGACCGTTATTTCTTAGATAATGCCGCACAATGGATTTTAGAATTAGATCGTGGTGAAGGGATTCCTTATGAAGGCAACTACTCTTCTTGGCTAGAGCAGAAAGAAAAACGCCTAGAGCAAGAAGGTAAATCCGAAGCGGCTCGCATGAAGACCATTAAAGGCGAGTTGGAATGGGTTCGTTCCAATGCAAAGGGACGTCACGCTAAATCTAAAGCTCGTATGACACGATTTGAAGAGTTGAGCAGTCAGGAACATCAAAAACGCAATGAAACCAATGAGATTTTCATTCCGGTTGCCTCGCGTTTGGGTGAAAAAGTCATTGAAGTTAATCACGTTTCTAAGGCTTTCGATGATCGCCTATTGATCGATGATCTTAATTTCAAACTGCCACAAGGCGGAATCGTCGGCATTATCGGTGCCAATGGTGCGGGTAAATCTACCCTCTTTAAAATGTTCACGGGCCAAGAACAACCAACATCAGGCAGCATCGAATTTGGTGAATCAGTACAACTTTCTTATGTTGACCAAAGTCGTGATGCATTGAATGATAACAACTCGGTATGGCAAGAAATCTCCGGCGGTGACGAAAACTTTATGGTCGGCAACACTGAAGTGAACTCTCGAGCTTATTGCGGCCGCTTTAACTTTAGAGGCGGCGATCAGCAGAAAAAAATCGGGACACTTTCAGGTGGTGAGCGCAACCGTGTGCATTTAGCCAAAACCTTAAGAACCGGTGGTAACCTGCTACTATTAGATGAGCCAACCAATGATTTAGACATTGAAACGCTACGCGCACTAGAAGAAGCCCTTCTGGAATTTGCGGGTTGTGCCGTAGTTATTTCCCACGATCGTTGGTTCTTAGATAGAATCGCGACTCACATGCTCGCTTTCGAAGGCGATTCTCATGTTGAGTGGTTTGAAGGGAATTTCTCTGACTATGAAGCCGATTACAAAAAACGCAAAGGGGCGGATGCAAGTCAACCTCATAGAATTAAATATAAGCCGATTTCGAAGGACTAAAGATGACTGAATCCAACACGACTTTATCGCATTTAGAAGCCATAGCCAACGCCATGCCTGACCCAATATTCGTTATGGGACAAGATGGCACCTATCTTGATATTATCGGCGGGCAAGAACGTAGTTTGTATGCTGATGGCTCAGGCTTAATTGGCAAAACCTACCATGATGTTTTGCCAGAAGGCATGGCAAATCGTTTTTTGAAAGTGGTACAAAGAGCCATCGCATCAAACCATCTTCAAGAGATTGAGTATCAATTGTCGAACAATGAAGTCGATGGTATCACTGAAGGCCCTACGGGCGGCCAGTGGTATGAAGCACGAGTCTACCCTGTTAAAGCCGGCACCTATGATCAACCAGCGGCCATTTGGTTGGCCATCAATATTAGTAGCCGCAAACATATGGAAGAACAGATTGAACACCTCTCTTCCACGGATCCACTAACACATCTTTATAACCGCGACTTCTTTCTAGGATTAGTCGACGAAGAACTCAATAAAGCTCGCTTAAACAACCAAGCGCTCTCAATGATTAAAATTAATTTGGACTGCTTCAAACGGATCACCGATGCTTATGGACATGAAGCGGGCGATAAAGCTATTTTAACAGCGGCACACTCCATTACAAATATCATCGGAAAGCTAGGTTACGTAGGTCGTTTAAGCTGTGATCAGTTTATGATTGTTCTGCCAGAAGTGAAAGCAGTCGATGCTTTCCGTATCGCCAAACTGGCTCAAGAAACCATCCGTTCACAAACCATTAAACTGGAGGATGATGTCACTACCTGCTTAACCAGTCATGCTGGAATCACAGAACTACGTGATGCAGATAAAGACAGCCAGACACTGTTTATGCGAGCCAATGAAGCCATTAAAGCGCTTGAAGGCAGCAGAGAAACGGCGCGTATATTGTAAAGCCCGCCTTATTACAAGTAACTCTCAAGGACTCAATATGACAAATACATTAAAACATTTTGCGACAGCACTCTGCCTAACGGCATTTTGCTGGCTACCCTTAAATGCGACGGCAGCCGATGAGGGTGCTAAAGTGGTTTATCATGTTGATTTTAAAGACCCTACTCGTTATTCCGCAACCTTAACCTCCATCAATAATATTCTAAACTTCTATGATTCACAATTAATGGAAGCCGAAGTACACCTGGTATTTGTCGGTTACGGATTACGCTTTACCACCAATGATGCACTAAAAGGCAGCGCATACGCACACGATGAGGAGTTACTAGCCCGTCGTGACGAACTTAAAGGTCGCTTACAGTCATTAATTAGAGTGCGTGGTGTCAAGGTAGAGTTATGCGATAAAACGCGTGATGAGGTCGGTTTACCGCAATCTAAAGTCTATAAAGGTATTCAGTTCGTTTCTTCTGGCGTGGCGAAGATCGCAATTCTGCAAAGCGAAGGTTTTGCATACTTGAAAGTTCAATAAACGATATAACAATAAGAACCAATACAGCAGCACTCTAAACTAGACTCTAGTCTATATAAACTGCTTTAATCAAATTTAACTTTATTAACTACCTAGGACCTATGAAACGACACCTTAGAACCACTCTCTTAACAGCACTGTTAGTTCAAAGTCCGTTCAGCAGTGCAGACAATAACACGATACAATTATTAAATTACCTGGATACCAATCTGAAGCATTATCTACACGAAAATGATTCTGTGATTGAAGATATCCAAAAATTATCAACCTTTCAAAAGAATGACCAGATCATTGTACAAGTCACTCACAATCCTAAATCTAGCTATTCTCATCTAATAGAGGAAATCGCCAAGAGCGGCGGCCGAGTGAATGGCATTAACTTTCAAAATGTCTTCACTCTCTCTGTACTTGATAATTACTGCCAGGAACAGGCCTTTAATACGATTAGCTCTTCAGGGCTAAACGATCACGTTTTAGTCCAATATCAAGATTTGAATGGCCGCTTTATTGTTACCCATAAAATCAGTCACAATATGTGTCAAATCTAAGCCATTATCTCAAATAAAATCTCTCCAATAAGACCATTAATTACATCTGAAAACGCCCCATTCAAGCAACACAAAACCTACCAGGCCTGGTAGGTTTAAATCCTCCTGTGAAATCAATGACAAACAGCACTCTTCGTCTTTTGATAGCGATTATGCAATTGCCTTAATAAAATGAACCGTAAAAAATCCCGTCTGCTTGAGCTCCTCAAGAGTATTTTCTTCGCGTGCACGTAGCAATTTTCAGAATTTAATTGAATGAGTTTAATCAATAGCACTCGATTGAATGGGATGCCCTATTTGAAAACTACCAGGCCTGGAAGGAATAAAGTTGCTTCAATCAAACTAACATTCACACAGTACATTGACTCATCACAACTTTCTGACAGGCGAAAAAAAACCCGGCATAAGCCGGGTTCTTTTAAAAGGCATAGATTCAACTAGTAAGTAGTCGTCGTGT
>VCMI01000109.1 GCA_006222135.1 Thiomicrorhabdus sp.
ACACGACGACTAGTAAATAAGCATAAACCTGCTCCCCCACCTGCTCTTTTATAAACGGCGCGCGAATTCGGCCATCACCATGTTCACCTGACAAAGCACCGCGGTATTTTTTACCAATTTTGAATTACGTTCGGCAATGGTTTGGAATAGTCGCTTGCCCTCTGCCGTCGCCAAATCGATTTCAGGACGAATATGAATCAACCCCACCGAGGCATGACCATAATAGACACAATTGACTTGTAATTCGGCCATCAAGGCTTGAACATCTTGGTAGTAATCAAACATTGAATGCACTGGAACGGCGGCATCTTCAATCACAGCAACCGCTTTTTTACGGGTCACCTTACCCATCAACATCCCCAAACCGGCTTTACGTACTTCCCACACTTTGGCTGAGTCTTTGGTATCAATAATAGGGGCTGAATACGCCTGATGCCCAAGTAACCAGGCCTGGTGAGCTTGTAAACGGGTTTGCAAAACCTCAGCACTCTCATCAAACAGCTCTATCACTAACACGGCCTGAGGATCGCCCTCAATCCAAAAACGATTCTGCTGCTGTTGACGATTGGCCTTTGCTCCATCTAACGTGGCTTTATCAATCAATTCAATCGACGCAGGATTAAACTCTAACAAACTAGGCACGATTTTTAACGCGGCTTCAACCGATTCGAAATGTCCACAAATCAACTGACGATGTTTAGGCAACTCCACTAAATTTAAAGTAGCCTGTTTAATCACAGCAAGCGTGCCTTCACTACCGCAAATCAGAGGGGCTAAATTGAAAGGTTTACCTAAAGGATTAAAAGGTTGGTGATGGCGATAAAGTTCATCCAAAGCATAACCGGTGTTACGGCGTTTGATTGATGGATGCGGAAAATTTTCGAGAATTTGTTTACCGTGACGCTCGAGTAAATTAAAGACCGTACGGTAAAGACTGCCTTCAAAAGTTTGAAGGTTGAGTTTGTCGTGTAATACCTTAGCGGTTAATGGCTCAAAAGTCGTTTCCGAACCATCCGCTAAAATGACATCGACAGACTTAACGTGTTCGCGTGTCGTGCCATAATAAACAGAATAAGAACCACAAGAGTTATTACCAATCATGCCACCAATCATAGCGCGATTAGAGGTCGATGTATCCGGTGCAAAACGCAGACCATCAGCTTTAACATAATTATTCAGGTCATCCTGAATCACGCCAGGTTCAACATCAACCTCTTTATCTTCAGGACGGTAATCGAGGATATTCGTTAAATGTTTGGAAACATCAATCACCACTCCAGAACCAATGGATTGACCACCTAAAGAGGTTCCTCCTGCGCGCATAGTGATTGGACGATGATTCAATAATTCACTTTTAACTAAGTGCGTTAAGTTCCATTGGTCAAAAGGCGTAGCCGTAAAAAGTGGCGAAACATCATATACTGAGGCATCATTTGCTAAATTAAATCTCATCATCATTATCTAAGAATTTCTTAATAAACTTTTCTGGTGAAGGAAACCACTCTTGCGCTCGTTCAACTTTATCATCTGGACAATCCCACCACTGTATTTTATTAAATGCGTCAATTATGGACTTATCAAATCTATATTTAATAATGTTAGCCGGATTTCCGACTACAACCGCATAAGCAGGTACATCCTTGGCAATAACAGTCATTACCCCAATTACTGCTCCATTACTGATGGTAACGCCAGAAAGGATTGTCGCACCATGTCCAATCCAAACGTCATGTCCAATTGAGATATCTTCTTTTACTTGAGAGCTTCGCACTCCCATGTCATGGTTTTCATTTAGTTGCCATCTGTCTATAAATGGAAAAGACGAAACCCAATCTTTTTTGTGTTCACCACCTGCGATAAAAGTATAAATATGAGATTAATAACACAATAACTAACAATAAAAACATTAAGTGAATTTACAGAAATGGATAAATATTCAAAAAATGTCGCTATCAAACCACGTTTGAGAAATTCATGACTATAACTTACAAAATACTGAGTGAGATTGTAATCAGAAACAATCCGAGCCCACTCCAATTTCCCCGTAAAATAATCTGAAATCAAAACAGAGCTTAGGGCTAAATTGAAGAGCACTATAAACAATAAAAATATCAAATATCGAATATCGAATATCGATTTTATTTAACATGTTGTGAGTCTCAATATAAATTATGTATTTTTAAGGTGGTTGGCTGAAGTGTTTAAAAAACTTAAAAACACAAAAACACTAATGAAAAATATATAAAAAGCAACGCCAGTACTCAGATGAATCCAAGCCTCACCTAACATGGAAATAGATGAGCTGATAACAAATAACAGACCCGCTAAGGGCCAAGGTGAAAAAGAACCATCCTGTTTTGATTCTTTGATTTTTTTACCGAAAAAGAAAATTAAATATCCAATGGTCAGTAACAAGGATAACAAACCTAAGATTCCTCTTGTAAAGGCTTCTTCAACATACTGATTATGCAAATGTCCAAAAGAGATTCCCTTTTTAACCCCATAAATCCTTTCCATAATAGGCACGGTTAAGCGCAACTGCTCTGAGATAGAATTTTCCTGCCCAACGCCTTTCAGTGGCTGTTCTAGGAAACCTTTAACACCCGCTTCAGCTAGCACCAAACGCATACCTACACTTCCTGCACGCCCTGTACCTTCAGTATAATTTTGAAAACTACCCGCCATTCCATCCCAGCGCTTTTCAACCCTCTCTCCAAAATAAAATAAAATGGCGACAAAACTTACTAAAAAGAAAACCCACAATACAATCATTCTTTTTATATTGACAGTAGAATTTCTCTTAAAATACATCCAATAAAATATCGCCCAAGCAATTAAGGCTTCAGGTAGACCGGCCCAAGCTGAACGGGTATCCGACACCAATGAACCGACAAATGACAGTAACGCCACTACAATTAAAATAATGATTGTCCACGGATTACGTTTAATCGCCCAAATAAAACCACCCAAAAGGACAACGGTAAACAAATTGCTGTAAATACCAAATCGAATGACTGTCGGTGTCGCTATCCCACCAAATCGATGCGTAAAGATTTTATTAAAATCTCCCAACACATAAAGTTCATAACCGATAACAAATGGAATAGATAACGATATGAAAATCAAGCTCCACCAGATAACATCCTCGGAGGGTTTTAATTGCCAAAAAACCACCCAAATGAACAGCAAAGCAACGAGTGCTGACATTTTATGATCAATTAGACCAAAGGAGGATTCTCCTATGGGCATGTAGAAAAAATAGGTGCTATACCTAGCAATACAAACCCAAATAGCAAGACTACAAACCAAGCTTTAGGTATATTTAAGGCTTCCTTTAGGGGACGCCGAAATATTCCGATCGAGATAAGTGCCAATAGTAAAAAAATGCTTTCAAAGGGCATTAGATTGGTTAGAACAATCGACCAACCGGCAACGCTAAAAATTAATACTTTTAAATAATCTAATTTAGTTAGTTCCAAAATTGTTTAATCCAGGTTGCTTTTTTCCATTGTTTATAGGAAGTATTTACTACATCTATAGGGTCAGGTTTTCCATGAAAAATCACTACCTTGGATTTTTTTGGTAACACGGCCTCACCTGTTGGCTTCAAGTAGCCTTTTTTCATAAGCCACTCGCCAAGATGACCTAATTTTTTCCAACCTCTAGAGTTACAATCTTTTTTATAAGACACAATCCAACTTGATGGATAGACTTCAACCGAAGGTACCACTAAACCTAACCAATCTTGATCACCGTGCATGTTCTCCATAATCCATTTTTGATTATACAAAAAACCTTGCCACACATAATCTAGCTCACCAATTTCATAGCGAACGACAGAACTATTAATGACGTTCCATTTACTGCCTCCCTTATCCTGGATAGAACAGTTTCTGCCAGGCTGAAATAATAACAGTTCGTCTAAGTTTGCAGTGATGACTATATCCAAATCCAGGAACAACGCCGTGCCGCTTAAGCCATAAAATTCTTTACGAAAAATAGACAATTTATGCCACCACCCTATAAGAGAGCCATCATATAAAGGTAACACGTTGACTTCTTCCAAAAGCCCTTCGGCATCTTCTGTAATGCAATAAAACTCGAACGGTGTACTTAGGTTTCTCTTTACCATTGAGTACAGTTGGTTAACGTCACTAGTCGGGTATTTACTACCCCACTTTAAACAAATAACATTTAATTTTTYCATGAATGTAACCTTTTATATAATCCATACAACAAATTTGATACCATTTAAGCTTTCAGCACTGATACGCAAAAGATCATCGTAGTTTCTCCATGCCTATACCAACTTGGCCATCACGAAAATACTCTCTAGCAAGCAGCATTCTCTGCTCGGCTAAATATTTAGGCTTTAAATCCTGGCATAAAACTTCTTTAGTTTGATACATTCAAGTCGTAAGTGCAACAGTTTTAATTTCCCAGAACACCTCATTAGGTGTTCTGAATCCTAAACACTTTCTTGGGCGATTGTTGAGCTTATCAACAACCCAATCAATTTCTTCCTGAGTTACTTTATCGAAGTCTGTTCCTTTTGGAAAGAATCGTCTTAACAATCCATTGGTATTTTCATTGGTTCCACGCTCCCAAGAAGAGTAAGGGTGGGCAAAATAAAAATCTGTCCCAAGCTCTTTTGCCATCGTTTGGTATTGTGAAAACTCTTAGATCGT
>VCMI01000011.1 GCA_006222135.1 Thiomicrorhabdus sp.
ACACGACRASTCATTGCTGAATATATGGGTCACTACAACCATATTCGACCGCACAGTACGAACGGTTATTTATCACCGGTGAAATTCGAACAAGAAAGAATGGAGCATTTAGCTCAAATGGAAAAAAGTCTAGGTATCAGAAAGTGTTGACTACTCCAGAGTTCTTCGGGTACGATTTCTACTTGGCTAACTCAATTCGAACGGTTCGGCCTTTCAGGCTTGCAGCCTAAAAAGCAGGGTAGAAAATTGAAAAAAACCAAAAGCAAGAGCCCGTTAAGCCAACTGAACAAATGAGCCTAGAAGAGTTACGTGAAGAACTCGAGTACCGTCGAGCGGAGAATGCCTATTTAAAAAAGCTCGATGCCCTGCTTCAGGAAAAAGGACGCCAAACCAAGAAAAAGCAGGGCTCATAGATAAGCTTAGAAAGTTCTATCAACTTAAACATCTTCTCAAGGCCGCAGGGCTTGCACGAAGTGTGTTTTATTACCATCAGGCTCGCAGTGCGCTACCTGATCGTTATGCGGACGTTAAAAGAGCGATTCAACAACTCTTTAATGGACATAAAGGTCGTTATGGGTATCGACGCATTACCTATGCAATAAGGCGATTAGGTCACATTCTCAACAAGAAGGCCGTTCAACGTTTAATGCAGGAACTGAACTTGAAGTCATTCGTCAGGCCAAAGCGTTACCGATCCTATAGAGGTCAAGTAGGCCGAATTGCCGAGAATGTGCTTCAACGAAACTTCCACGTCGATGCACCGGATAAAAAATGGGTAACCGATGTCACGGAGTTTAAAGTCGGAGAACAGCGAGTTTACTTATCCCCCGTGATTGACCTGTTTAACCAAGAAGTGATTAGTTATCGAGTCGCCACAAATGCACGCCTTCCACTGGTGACGGACATGCTTAAAGAAGCGATGAGTAAGTTAAAAGGCAAAGCCAAACCAATATTCCACAGTGATCAAGGTTGGCAGTATCAGCATGGTGAAGTTCAGAAGCTACTTAAAGAGCATGGATTAACTCAGAGTATGTCAAGAAAAGGGAACTGTTTAGACAATGCGGTTGCTGAGAACTTTTTTGGAATCCTAAAAACCGAGATGTATCATCGTAAGAAGTTCAACAGCGCTGAGCATCTGATGGAAGAAATTAAAGACTATATCGAGTATTACAATACAAAACGAATCAAGGTGAAACTAAAAGGCCTGACTCCGATAGAATATCGAAACCAGGCCTTAAGTGCCGCTTAACTAAAATGTCCAACTTTTTGGGGTCACTTCATTTGCGGGCTTTTTTGTTTTATTTTAAAAGCTTATTTCCACGATTAATTGATTTAATTCATATCACCTTTGCTTTAATCTTAAAGGTCAGGGTTAATGCTGTTCTGATAATCTAGTTTCGTTTAAAATGTGTAGAGTTCTGTAAGTGGAGGCTATTTACATGATAATGTAATGTTGTCATTTTAATTTTTCGTTCTTTTTCGTGAGTTTTGATTGGTAACATAATGTTTTATATACGAATTTTATTAGGTGTTGTTGTTTTGTTCATGCTCGCTAGTTGTGGAGGAGGCGGTGGTGGTTCCGATCCTGTGGCCATGTCGGGTACAGTTCCGATAGCGGCTGATGATCGTTTTACACTTGATACATATGAATCGATCAGTGGTAGCCTCGCAAGTAATGATACGCTTAGTGTTGATGGTGGGAATGTCTGGGCCCTCGCCACTAACCCTGCTCAGGGAACGGTGATAGTTAATAGTGATGGTAGTTTTACATATAATCCAAGCTCTACATTTGAAGGGGCTGATAGTTTTACTTATTCATTGACTGATGTTGACGGCGATTCTGATAGAGCCTTAGTCACTATATTAATAATCCCAATTTCAAGTATAGATGACCCTCTATTTAGTGAGCAATGGTATCTTGAAAATACAGGCCAAGATACGAACACTGGGACAGGAACCTCTGGTGCCGACATTCGTGTATTGGTCGGCGGAACCGGAGCTGAGTCTTATGCTCAGGGTTACACGGGTGATGGTGTTCAGATTGCGATAATTGATACGGGTTTGGAGATTGCCCATGTCGATTTAGCTCCGAATGTGATGAAGAATGGTTCTTATAACTTTAGTTATCCAAATAATACCAAAGGTCCGTTTGATCCGACAGCGTCTAATACGGATGGAGATCATGGTACGGGTGTCGCCGGTTTAGCAGGCGCCCGTGGTGGTAATACTATTGGTATTTGGGGCGTTGCGCCGAGTGCAGAGTTGAAGGGTTTTAATTTTTTGGCCACACAAGAATTTAATGAAGAGCTGGCTTCGCTTGGTTATCAGCCATCAGCGGATACCTTTACAGGTTTAACGTCTATAGAGGTTGATGTTTTCAATAAAAGTTATGGGCGTAACACCGATATTACGCCAACAGGCACTGATTTAGCCTACTACGATTCTTTAATCGGAGCGATGGAGTGGGGGACTACAAATCTACGTTCTGGTAAGGGGGCTGTTTACGTTAAGGCTGGTGGTAATGAGTTTTCTGGAGGCGTGGTTTTTAGTACCTCGGAATGTCAGAAAGCGATTGCTAATAACGTCACCTGCTATAACGTCAATATGGAATCTGAACATGCTTCACCTTTTCAAATGGTGATAGGAGCGTTTAATGCTGATGATGTACGTGCCAGTTATTCAAATACGGGTTCAGCATTATGGTTATCTGCACCAGGTGGTAACTTGCCTTCAATGGTAACGACAGATCAAAGTGGCTGTTTGTCAGGATATAACACGACGCCTATAGATTCTGAAGATAATTGCGATTATTACACAGGGTTCGCAGGAACTTCAGCGGCCACGCCGATGGTTAGTGGTTCCGTTGCCCTAATACTAGAAGCTAATCCAAATTTAAACTGGCGCGAAGTTAAGCATGTTTTGGCCACTACAGCTCGACAGATAGAGTCTGGACTCACTGCAAAATCAGCAAGTGGCGTTGTCATAGAAGCGGGCTGGATAATAAATGACGCTGGTTATCAATTTAGTAACGCTTATGGATTTGGTGCGGTCGATGTGGATGCCGCAATAACTATGGCGTTAGCTTGGGATGATAACGATACGACTTTTGATGCGTGGAAAACGGTTTTAAAAGGCCCTTTTCCCGAATCTCTAACGGTACCTGATAATGACGCCACTGGTGTCACTCGAATTCTGAATGTTGCTGAGAGTGATATTGTTGAAAGCGTGACATTGACCTTAAGTATTAACGCTCTGACGAGTGGCGATATAGATATCAGTGATTACCAAATTGTTTTAAAATCTCCTGCAGGCACTCAAAGCATTTTACTGACACCTTTTAATGCGTACCAATCCGATAATGATATGAACGATTTAACTTTAATCAGTCATGCATTCTATGGTGAGCCTATTAATGGCGATTGGCAGCTCATAATCCGAGATCTAGACGATGGTATAGAAGGTGCAGGAAAACTCACCGAATGGTCACTTAAATTTTATGGACATGAATCATGATTACTAATCAAAATAATACCCTACTACGCGCGTTTATCCTATTTGTTGGTCTGTTGATAAGTTACCAGGCCTGGTCGTATGGTGAGCCCTGCTTTACGGTCGCGGTAAAGGCTGGAGAGAAGACTTATCAACCTGAACCAAAGCGTATTGCCAGTTTGTTGCCGCTTGCGCTGTTACCAACAGAGTTTGAACTTACTTTATTGGAGCGTAACGGTGCGTGGCATATTTATGAGACGGCAGAGTCTTGGTTTACGGCCGACACTTGTGCGCCTTTACAGAAAGTATATAACGGTAAGGTCTATGACTTTATGCCGGTATTGTTGAATAAACAATCCGGTTCAAGTGCGGTGGTTATAGGCAGCTTAATTATTAAAACGTACCAAGAAGATGATTTGCATACGATGGAATCGACTTATGGTTTTAAGATGCTGACACAACTTCCAAGTCCACGTATGGCAATATTTGATGTGAAGCCGACGACTTCATATGATGCTGTGCTGGAAATGTTAGAGAATGATAAGGACATCGAATATGCGGTGCCTTTATTCAGTGAACCACGTTACCGAACTCGTTAGTAGCCACTCTTAAATCTAGGATGATATGGTGGTTTAAGAGTGTCTGATGACAACGAAGAGTGTTCCACGTGAATCATATTTTAAATAGGCGGCCTTAACTCTCTGAAAAATAAAAAAGCCAGGTATTCATTGAATACCTGGCTTTTTTTGTTTTAAACTTGAAGCTCAATAGAGCTTCTATTTATGCTCTATTTTTATTAAATCAATATTTTACCGTGCTTTCATTGACCATTTTATAGATATCAACACGCTTTGGATTGCCTAAAGCTTTTAGAGCCTGATTCAGAGACTTTTCTAAATTACCCGGATAAAACTCTTCTAGGGTTAAACCAATAATCGGGTCAGCAATCTGTTCGCCCTTGCTGTTAAAAAACAGTGTTGTGGGTGCGACTTTAACGCCAAGGCTTGGGCCATAACCTTTCATCTCGATATCATTGCCATCGAAATCTTTCATCATCCAATGAGCTTTATCCAGTAGCAGTTGTCTAAAGGAACCGTATTCTTCTAAATCGGTGGTGATAAACAAGGGTTCTAGAATGTTCTCTTCTAATTTCTTGCAGTAGTTACACCAGGTAGCTGTCACAAAAAGAACAATGGGCACTTGGTTTTTTTCAGCAACGACGGCGGCTTTTTGTAGATCCACGGCAAGTGGTAAGTATCCACTGGCATTGGCTTGCAGCGAGGTAAACGCAAGTATGAGAGAAATCATAATTGTATTGAGTTGTCTGTTCATAATTTTCCTTGATGACTATCCTAACTAGACTCGTTTAACTAATTTTATCACCCGTACGCCTAATGACGATACCATTAAATGGTTATTTAATAATGACGATAGGCTTGATGGTTTGATTACCTACAAGAGCTTACTTTTTAATAATAAAGTAAGCCCCTGTGACGATGAGTACAACTTGTAACCAACTTTCATTAATCCAGTCTTGATTGACCAGGCCTGGTAGTAATGCAAAGAGGATAATCAGTACCCCAATCGTGCGATTACGCTGAGCGGTAGTTTGGGCTTCAATCTGCTTTTCTAAACGTGCAATCTGGTCTGATTGTTGATGCATGTCCATGTGCGCCATCTTATGCAAGCTTGCATGCAATAGGCCTGGTAGTTGTGGCGCTTGTTCAATCCAAAAAGGCAGATTGGCTTTAATGTTTTTAACCAGACCTTTTGGGCCCACTCGTTCTTGCATCCAATCTTCTAGGAAAGGTTTTGCCGTATCCCAGAGATCGAGTTCATCATCTAATTGACGACCTAAGCCTTCAATATTGAGCAGGGTTTTTTGCAGTAACACTAACTGTGGTTGTACTTCCATTCCAAAACGGCGGGCGGTTTGAAAGAGGCGCATTAACACCAAGCCGAAAGAGATGTCTTTTAGCGGACGATCCCAGATAGGTTCGCAGACAGAGCGAATCGCCGATTCAAATTCATTAACAGGTGTACCTTTTGGTACCCAACCAGATTCAATATGCAGTTCAGAAACGCGTAGATAATCACGATTAAAGAAGGCTAAAAAGTTCTCTGCTAAGTAGCGTTGGTCATCCGGTGCTAGCGTACCCATAATGCCGAAGTCGATGGCGGCATAACGACCATCCGGCAGAACAAAGATATTGCCAGGATGCATGTCAGCATGAAAAAAGTTGTGCTTAAAGACTTGGGTAAAGAAGATGACCACGCCTTTTGCCGATAGATCCGTTAAATCAATGCCGGCTTCAATCAGTTTCTCGGTCTCGCTGATTCGAATACCGTAGATGCGTTCCATCGTCATCACACTCTGGCTGGTGTGTGACCAATAGATTTCAGGGACATAAAGTAGATCAGAGTCTTCAAAGTTACGTCTAAGTTGAGTGGCATTGGCGGCTTCGCGCATCATGTCGAGTTCATCAAGAATGGTTTTTTCAAACTCGGCAACCACTTCGACAGGGTGTAGACGTTTAGCGATTTGTACGGCGGCTTCAAACAGTTTGGCTAGGCCAAACATAATGGCCACATCTTGTTCGATGACGGGCTTAATGTCCGGTCTGACCACCTTAACAACGACTTCTGTGCCTGAGTGCAGGGTGGCTGCATGGACTTGTGCGATAGAGGCGGAGGCCATCGGAATCGGATCAAACTCGGCAAATGCCTCTTCGACCGTTTGTTTTAAACCTTCTTCAATCAACTGTTTTGAATGAACTTCATCAAACGGCGGACAGTCGTCCTGCAATTTAACCAACTCGATAGAGATATCTTGGGGCAAGAGGTCTTTACGGGTCGAGAGCGCTTGACCAAGCTTAATGAAAATAGGCCCAAGCTCTTCCAGTGCCAGGCGGATTTGTTCACCACGACCAGCGGCGGATTTTTTGCGCCAGTTCCACGGCAAAATAAGGTTCGCCCATATTAACCAGCTATATTTGGTATCGGTCAAAACCATCTTGTCGATTTGATAATAGGTTAAGACGCGATTGATCTTAATCATGCGGAAAAATTGTTTAATTGGCTTCATGCTGAATTATCTTTAAGTGTCTGATTAAAGGGGATTATACGGCGTGTGGTTTAAGAATGAAGTCATGCTTTTGCAAGCAAGGCCTCAATACGTAACGCCAACTGGTCAACATCATCCTGGGTTTGCTGCACTTTCTGCGCAAAATGGTTCACTTGGCTTTGGGTTGGTAGGGTATTGATCTCAAACTGCAGATACTCTTTTACCGTTTCGCCCAGGTTAGATTTGGTGGTTTGTTTTTGCTCAAAAAAGCTGCGAATGCCATGGCCGACTTTAAAAGCGACTAAATCGCCCGTGTAGTGCGATAGGTGTTCTTCCCAATCAATCTCAAGGCCACAAAGCCCATCGATAAATTGCATAGCAAGCGCTCTGTCACCTTCAATCGAACTCGTCGGCAAAGTTCGGTTTAATGGCAAACTCATGAAATCAAATAGAGTACATCCTATGGCGGCATCAGGTTCGCCAGTCAACTGGTTTTGGACACTGACCATATAGTTGGTAAACAAAAAATAGAGAGGCGAGGCGACCGGCGATAAAGTGATCTTAATCACTTTATCATCCAATTCTTTAAAAGCTTGCCCTTTCTCTTCATCTAAACGAATCGCGGTATTTAAAACCGATTCAATGGTTTTCGATAAAGAAATATTCACCAGGCCTGGTTGGTTGCTCATAGTTAAACTCTTATAGTAATCGGTGTTTGATAACGTAATAGATTGATAAGCTTAAATAGATTCAGAAAGTTCTTAAAGCCGAGAAGTCGAGGCAGAAAAAGGGAGTGTACAAGTGTACTCGACCGTTTCTAACGAAGAGGTTCCTGATTTTAAGAGCCTATCTGGACTATTAGTACTTCCAGCCTCTGTGTAGGGCTACTATCCCCTCTGACATGTTTAGATATTCTACTTTATCAAACCCCGCATTCAGCATCATCTGCTTCAGTGTTTCTTGATCAGGATGCATTCGAATCGACTCGGCTAAATATTGGTAGCTGTCTTCGTCATTGGCAATTAACTTGCCCATTTTAGGCAGGATATTAAAGGAGTAGAAATCATAGAACTTCGCAAATAGCGGTTGCGTGACTTTAGAGAACTCTAAAATCATCAGTTGGCCACCCGGCTTTAAGACACGGTAAAGTTCTTCAAGCGCTTTGTCTTTATTGGTGACATTACGCAGGCCAAAAGCGATGGTACAAACATCAAAGGTGTTGTCTGGGAATGCTAAGGCTTCGGCATTGGTGATGGTATAGTCAACATTGCCTGCTATGCCGTCATTGATTAAACGGTCACGGCCGACACGCACCATGCTTTCGTTAATATCCGCTAACACTACACGCCCGGTTTTACCGACACGTTTGGCAAAGGCTTTGGTTAAATCGCCCGTGCCGCCGGCTAAATCCAATACCACATTACCGGGGCGAATGCCGCTCAGTTCAATGGTATGGCGTTTCCATAAACGATGCACACCCATCGACATAACGTCGTTCATAATGTCGTAATTGCTTGAGACTGAGTCAAAAACGCCTTTGACCTTTTTTACTTTTTCTTCTAACGGCACTTCCGCAAATCCGAAATCGATGGTTGGTTTGTTTTGACTCATAATATGAACTCTTTAGTGATGTCTTGATTCGTTCAGCACGGCTTAACGATTCTGTTGTTTAAGTTTCTCTAACTCAGCATGTTGGTGGCCAGCGCGCATTAAGCGGCGTAGATAATCCACCCAGTAATCTTGTTGGTTTTTACCGAGGTCATACAATCTCTGCCAGGTATAAATTCCACTGTCATGGCCATCGCTAAAGTGTAGTTTTACCGCATAGTTACCCACCGGCGTGATGTCATCAATGGTGACATCTTGTTTACCGACTTGCAGCACCTCTTGGCCTGGCGCATGGCCGGTGACTTCAGCGGACTGTGAATAAACACGCAGATATTCACAGCTTAACTCAAAGGCCTCGTCACTGTCGAAATGAATCTCCAGTTTGCGCGAGGCTTGGTGTAGTTTTAGTTCGGTTAGGTTTGGAGTCGTTGTCATAAAGTTCAGCTACTCATTTTTTAGTGTTTCAGGGAGTTGTCTATAGAAGACGTCTGTTACAAAATGAACTGTGATAAATCTTGATCCACAGCCAATTCGCCTAAACGTTCTTCAACAAACTCAGCGGTAATAACCACTTCTGTACCAGAAAGGTTTGGGGCATCGAAAGAGATCTCTTCCAGCAATCGTTCCAATACCGTATGTAAACGACGCGCGCCAATGTTTTCTGTCCCTTCATTGACGTCAAAGGCGATTTGCGCCAAACGCTGAATACCCGCTTCAGTAAAGCTTAAATCAACCCCTTCGGTCTTTAATAGGGCGATGGCTTGGCGCGTTAAAGACGCGGTGGGTTCTGTGAGGATGCGAACAAAATCTTCTACGCGTAACGACTTCAGTTCCACTCGAATCGGTAGTCGACCCTGTAGTTCTGGAATCAGGTCAGAAGGTTTGGCAATATGGAATGCACCAGAGGCGATAAACAGAATATGATCGGTCTTAATCGTGCCATGTTTTGTAGAGACACTACAGCCTTCTATCAATGGCAATAAGTCACGTTGCACGCCTTCACGAGAGACGCCTCCGCTGCTTTCATTGCCTTTGGCCACCTTATCGATTTCATCAATAAAGACGATGCCGTTTTGCTCGACGTTTTCAATCGCCATGGCTTTAATGTCTTCATCTTTTACTAGGCGTGATGCTTCTTCATCAATCAAGGCTTTTAAAGCGTTTTTAATTGATAATTTACGCTTCTCTTTTTTAGTTTGCCCCAACCCTTCAAACATGCCTTGAAGTTGTTGAGTCATCTCTTCCATGCCAGGCGCGCCCATAATTTCGACATGCGCAGGTGTCGCACTTAGATCCAGCTCAATCTCTTTATCATCCAAGTCACCTTCGCGTAATCGTTTACGGAATTTCTGGCGTGTGTCCGACATAGCATCATGGCTCTCTTCTTCACGACCTCGAACGGGGGGTAATAGAATGTCCAAAATACGCTCTTCGGCGGCGTCTTCAGCTTTGCGTTGAACGCTTTTCATCGCTTGGTCACGCGTGATTTTCATGGCGTTTTCAACTAAGTCACGAATAATTGAGTCGACATCGCGCCCCACATAACCGACTTCGGTAAACTTAGTGGCTTCAATCTTTAAGAAGGGCGCATTGGTTAAATTCGCTAAACGACGGGCAATTTCAGTTTTACCGACCCCGGTTGGCCCAATCATTAATATGTTTTTAGGCGTGACTTCTTGGCGTAAGGCTTCAGGCAGTTGATTACGACGCCAGCGGTTACGCAAAGCAATGGCGACGGCACGTTTGGCTTCTGCCTGGCCAACAATATGGGCATCTAGACTGTGAACAATTTCATTAGGGGTCATCATTTAAATTATCCTTCAAGCGCTTGTGTAGACTTAATTTATACCGAACTTATCTGAACTGGTAAATTATATGAAGAGATATTATAAAGTAAAAGGTCTTATATTTGCGTGTTGATGGTTTGCGTATTGCGGTTTTGCATGCTAAATTCATAAGAATTGATAGTCTTTAGTAATTTGGACTCAAACCTAACTTGAATCAGAAGAAGAAAAACTTAGCGTGATGACACTTAATTTTACAAAAATGCAGGGCCTTGGAAACGACTTTATGGTGATAGATGCCATAGAGCAAAAGATCGATTTTTCAGCCGAAAAAATCCGCCAATGGTCGGATAGACACTTTGGCATCGGCTTTGATCAGCTGTTGGTCGTGGAGCATGCGACGCAGGCGGGTGTGGATTTTCGCTATCGAATTTTTAATGCGGATGGTTCAGAGGTTCAGCAGTGTGGCAATGGCGCCCGCTGTTTTGCGCGCTTTATCTATGACAAAGGATTGACGGACAAAACTGAGATTCAGGTCGAAACGGCGTCTGGTGTGATCGTGCTCTATATTGAAGACAATGGTCTGATACGTGTCAATATGGGCGCACCTAATTTTAATCCAGCCAGTTTGCCTTTTAGTCAGCCAGAACAGCAAGATCATTATTCGGTGGATGTGCAGGGACAAAAGATCTCTTTAGGCGCGGTTTCAATGGGTAATCCGCATGCACTTGTTTTGGTCAATGATATTGAGTCAGCACCCGTTGCCGCATTGGGTGAAGCCTTAGAATCACATGCGCTTTTTCCAGAACGCGTCAATGTCGGTTTTGCACAGATTATCGATCCGACCCATATCAAACTGCGAGTCTATGAGCGCGGTGCTGCTGAAACCTTGGCCTGCGGGACGGGCGCTTGTGCCGCGATGGCGATCTTGAAAAAATGGGGGTTGCTTGCCGATCAAGTCAATGTGACTTTACCGGGTGGTGATTTAGTCATCAGTTGGAATGGTGAAATGGATTCACCCGTGTGGATGAGTGGTCCTGCAGTCACGGTTTTTGAAGGGAGTTTAGAGGGATGAGCCATCAACAATTACACGCTGAAGATATTGCCAACTATTTAGATAAAAATCGGACTTTTTTCCATGTATTTCCGAATTTGTTAGATGAGTTGAGCCTGCCGCATCCCAAAAGTGGTAACGCCGTTTCGTTATTAGAGCGTCAAGTATATCAACTGCGTGAACAGCGTGATGGCTTGCAAGTTGAGGTTGACGGTCTGATGGATGTCGCCGGTGAAAACAGCGTGTTATTCCAGAAGGTACAAGACTTCACTAAAGCGCTGATGGCGACTCAAACGGATCAGCAGGCGGTAGATTGCATCTATGAATATATGGGGGGGCTGTTTAACGTAGATTATATTTCTCTGGTCACATGGGATGTGCCTCAAGTCAGTTTGAGAGGGGTTAGTCAGTTAGGCGTCAGTCAAACTTGGTCTGAGACTTTAAAAAGTCGTATGCACGTTAATCAACCTGCGTGTGGTTTATTGGAAAAAAAGTGGCAAAATGGTTTGTTCCACACCCAAGATCCGATGACCTCTGTCTGCGTTTTACCTTTGGGCACAGAGGGTGTTTGGGGTGTATTGGCGTTAGGCAGTCAAACCGAGCGTTTTCATCCAAGCTTAGGCACTTATTTTTTAAAAATGATGGCTGAGTTAGTGACGGCTAAAATGAATCACCTTTTTTAAGGTCCTAACAGATGCAATTAAACGACTATCTAAGGCAGTTGCAATCACAGAATAAATCGGTGCATACGGTCTCTAGTTATCAGCGTGATATTGAATCCTTTTGGGGTTTTATCTGTCGGGTGAGTTATTGTCCGAAGCGGATGAGCGCGCGCAACCTTCTCTCTCTAATCAAACCGCTGTTGAATATCAGACCACTCTGGTTAAGGAGTTCACAGATTGGCAAGCCATTGATTCGGAAACGATTCGCGCCTTTTTAGCTTTTCGAGTTCAAAGCGGCATCAGTGCCAGAACCCTCGCCAGGCAGTTGTCTGCAATTCGCTCTTTTTATAATTATCTCTTGTTTGAAAACCAAGTCATTAAAAATCCTGCTAAGGGCTTAAAAGCCCCCAAACAACCCCAACCGCTGCCTAAAAGTTTAGATGTCGATTTGACGCAGCGTCTGCTTGAGCAACCCTTAGAAACTTGGCAAGATGTTCGAGATCAAGCTATTTTCGAACTGCTCTACTCTGCCGGAATCAGGGTTTCAGAGTGCGCTGAATTGGACCTCTCTCCTGGTCTGGATGAGATGGAGTCAGGTTGGGTACGTGTCTTGGGAAAGGGGATGAAAGAGCGCCTTGCCCCTGTCGGTTCAAAAGCGTTACAAGCCATTCAAGTGTGGTTAAAGATTCGAGATGAACATGCCGAAGCCATTGATCAAGCCGTTTTCGTCAATCAACGCGGTGGGCGCTTAAGTGTCCGTTCCATCCAAAATCAGCTCGATAAACGCACCTTACAAGCCGGCCTGCCGACTAAGATGTCGCCTCATAGATTAAGACATGCTTGTGCCACACATGTCTTAGAATCCAGTGGCGACCTGCGTGCCGTGCAGGAGATTTTAGGTCACGCTAATCTCTCCACCACACAAATATATACTAAGTTGGATCTGCAACATCTCGCACAAGTCTACGATCAAGCCCATCCTCGCGCCAAAAAGAAGAACTCTTAATTTAAAAGGTCTTTAAGGAAAACGACGCAAGAAAAAACGAATCCTATCGAATCGTCAGACGTTTTCATTTAAAATAGTCAGCATTAAGCCAAATCAAGTCAATCAGACAATAGAGGATTCAAGCATGTCATTTCACGGAACCACAATCTTATGTGCAAAACGCAATGGCGAAATGGTCATTGGTGGCGATGGTCAGGTGACATTGGGACATATTGTTATGAAGGGCAATGCCCGAAAAGTACGTCGTTTATATAATCAGCAGGTAATCGCTGGTTTTGCTGGGGCGACTGCTGATGCTTTTACGCTGTTTGAAAGGTTCGAAGCACGCTTGCAAACCCATAATGGTCAATTGATGCGTGCCGCGGTAGAGATGGCGAAAGAGTGGCGTACCGATCGCGCTTTAAGAAAGCTAGAGGCGATGATGTTGGTGGCGGATCAAGATAATATGTTATTGATTTCTGGAACGGGTGACGTGATTGAGCCTCAAGATGACTTTATTGCCATTGGTTCTGGCGGCAGTTACGCGCATGCGGCTGCTCAAGCTTTAATGGCCAATACAGATTTGTCCGCGCGAGAAGTGGTTGAGAATGCACTGCATATCGCCGGTGATCTATGCATCTATACCAATCACAATCTCACCATAGAAACAATTCCCCGCACGGAAAAGTAATATTAAACAAAGATTAATTAGGAGAGTATATATGTCAGATAATCATGAAGAGGCTTCTAAAGCACCTGAAAATAAAGTCCAAGGGGTGAGCGAGAGAGTTTTTGAATCGGCATTATGGAACAGTCGTTTTGTCGTGTTGGTGGCCGTTATTGCCAGTTTGTTTACGGCTTTTGCCGTGTTCTATACCACTGCGATTGATGTGTTTTACACGATCTCACACTTATCGCATTATCACTCATTAGATGATGCCGGGCGTGCTCTACTGAAGGCGCAAACTGTTGCCCATGCGGTGGGTGCGGTTGATGGTTTTTTACTGGGTGCAATTATGTTGATATTCTCACTGGGTTTATACGAGTTGTTTATCTCTAAGATTGATGCTGCAGAAGAAGGCGGTAAAGATGCTAGTAAGATTTTAATGATTAACTCTTTGGATGACTTAAAAGACAAATTGGCTAAAGTCATTGTCATGATTTTAATCGTTATGTTTTTTGAACAAGCCATCTTCTTAAAACCCGCAGAGCCACTGGAACTTTTGTATTACGCCTTAGCGATTATGATGGTCTCTTTAGCGCTGTACCTATCGCATAAATCTTCGTCAAAGCATTAAGGATATTGTTCGGTTGATAAAGCCGAACAGGATGGCCATTGACTGAAGAAGAAAAAGCCCGCTATTCTATGAATAGCGGGCTTTTTGCTTTTAAAGGGGTCTTAAAAGTTTATTCAAGGGGCTGTTAGAATTGACCCTACGCTAACATGGTTTTGTAAAGTCGCAGGACATGCCAGGCCTGGTAAGTCTAAAGATATAACTGTTCTTAAGGGGCTAAACACCAATGGTTTTAATCTTTAAAACTTAGTGTCTTAGTACCTTCGTGGTTGATTTTTTATGGAATTGTTGGCTTGATTAACGGTTGGATTTCTTGCATCAGCAAGTCCAAGGTGCCGCTTTGTCGATTGAAGCTCTGATAAGCAAGCTCGCCAAGCAGTTGACGGTTGTCTGGAGTGTTTGCGAGCTGGATAAGTTCGTCGCCTAAGACCGTCGCATCGTTTACGACTGTTAACGCATCGTCCTGCATAAAGGAGTCATATAACGCCTGTAAGTTGGCATAGTATGGCCCTGATAAAACTGGTTTTTTTAGGGCTGCGGGCTCCAAAATATTGTGCCCTCCAAAAGGCACTAAACTGCCACCAATAAAAGCGACATCACCGGCTGAAAACCATCGCATCAATTCACCGACACTGTCTGCTAAATAGACTTGAGTGTTTGCGGTAATCTCTTGATTTAAGCTTCGCCTGGCAAAGCTCAAACCAGAGGCTTCAATTTGCGACGCAACCTCATCAAAGCGCTCTGGATGGCGTGGCGCCAGAATCAGTAACGCATCTGGTCTGTCTGTCACTAGCTGTTGATGGGCTTTTAATAGAAGTTGTTCTTCTGAATCCTGATTGTTTTGTGGGTGAGCGTGGGTACTGGCACCAATCCAAATAAACCGTTCTTCAAGTTGGTTTTCAGTTTTCCAAAAATCAGCTTGTTTAACCAGGCCTGGTGGAATGTCTAAATCAAACTTTAAGCTACCCAGTATTTTTATTTTTTGAGGATTGGCACCCAATGACTCAAAGTGTTGTTTATCAATGGGGAACTGCGCTGCAATCAGTTGAGTTTGATTTAAAGCATTGCTCAGCATCTTGCCACCCCATTTCTGATAAGCCAGAAACGACTTCTCTTTTAATCGTGCGTTAATCAGCATAATCGGGATATTGCGTTCTGAACAGGCCTGGTAGAGGTTTGGCCATATTTCCGTTTCCACCATAATGACCAGTTTGGGTTGCAGTTGATCCAGTAACCGATTGACAGCAAACGCGTAATCGTACGGAATCATTTGATGTTGAATGGGCACGGGTGAAAACTGTAACGCTTGCAAGGCACCTTGAATAGAACCATTGGTGACCGTTAGCGGTAATTCTGGGCAGTCTTTTTTAAGTCGAGAAAGCAGTGGGAAAATGGAACGCGTTTCGCCGACCGAAACCGCATGAATCCAAACGCCGCCAGTTTGCAGCTTTTGGCGATTAAAACCAAAACGTGAACGGAAGCACTCTTTAATATCAACTAGGTCGGGTCGCTTCTCTTGTTGTAGAGCATGTTTCCGACAACGTTTCCACCCCGAGTAGGCAATCAGTGGGAGTGCTAAAGTGGTGAGAAAACGATAGGTAAATAGGTTCATTATTCTGCTTTTTTTGGTTGAACCACGAAGTCACTAAACTTTTAAAGATTAAGTGAAACCACGAAGTCACGAAGACACGAAGAAAGACATGGCAAAAGATGACCCTACGCTCACATGGTTTTGTAAAGCCGCAGGACATGCGAGGCCTGACCGGTTTTAAAGTGTTTTAAACCTTCGTGTCTTCGTGCCTTCGTGGTAATATTTTCGTGGTCTAAATTCTGAATAAAACGTCCTAACCATTCAAATCGTAAATTTGAATAACACCTACCGCTTGGCCATCTTCTTCCACTAAGAGCGCGGTGATTTTATGAAGGTTCATCAGCTCTTCGGCTTCATTTAAACGGGCTTCACTGGAGATCATTTTTGGGTTCACTTGCATGATATCGTCAGCGGTCAACTTCATGAAGTTACCCCCATCCATTTCCATATGTCGACGTAAGTCGCCATCCGTGATAATGCCTTTGCCATGGTCGACAATGCACAAACCCAAGCGACCATCATTCATGGTGTGAATGACCTCTTTCATAGGGGCGGATGCTGTAATCAACGGCAGGTTTTTGCTTTTCATCTCATGTTTGACCCGAGTCAGCAGTTTTCGACCTAAGCTGCCGCCAGGATGAAAGCGCGCAAACTCATGCGGTTGGAAATTGCGTGCTTCCATTAAAGCCACTGCCAACGCATCGCCCATCACCAAAGTCGCGGTGGTGGAAGAGGTGGGGGCTAACTGATGCGGACAAGCTTCTTTTGGAACGGCGATATTTAGATGGAAGTCAGAATTTTTAGACAGGGTCGATTCTGGCTTGCCGGTCATTGAGATAACGATATTGCCATTGTCTTTTAAAAACGGCAGTAAGCGAATAACCTCTTCGGTTTCACCGGAATTGGAGAGCGCTAAGAAGACATCATTTGGAGAGACCATGCCGAGATCACCATGAAAAGCTTCGCCGGGATGCATAAAGAAACAAGGTGTTCCTGTGCTCGCCAAGGTCGCCATGATTTTTTTACCGATTAATCCTGATTTACCCATGCCACAGATGACCACGCGGCCTTGCGTATTAATAATGGCGTTAACACTGCCATTAAAATCATCATCAATTTGGTTTTTAAGGTTTAAAATCGCTTCGGCTTCTATATCAAAAACTTGTTTGGCGATGGCTTGGTAATCTTTTGGCATAACACTCTCTTTTGGGCTTGCTTAGCGACTTGTCTAGTCAGTGCAATAAGTCGGGATGTAAAGTGGGCTTAAAAATAATAACCGACATGAATATTGTGAAAATCGGTACCAGGGTTTGGCATCTCAATACCTGCGTTGGAGATATGCAGGTAACGATAACTGATTTCAAAATCTTGGTTTTTAACCCCTAAGCCAAAAATACTCCCAAACTGAAACTGAGTTGATTTGTAGTCATTTTCAATGGTGATGTCGCTTAATAAATGCGGCCCGCCACCCATTTCAATAAAAGGCGTATAGCGATAGTTTTTAGGCTGATAGTGGAAAACCGGGGTAATACCAATAATATAACCGGAGTCGTTATCAGGATTGCTTAGGGTCGATGACCACTGGTGAAAACTGCCTTCCAAACGTCCGACAATTTCCCATGATGGGGTTTCGTAAACGGCTTCTTTCCAATCTGCCCCTAATCCTAAACGCAGGTGATCCGTTGTATTGTCTGCCCCGGCATCTAAACTGAAGGTCAATTTGTCGGTGTCGACACCTGCTGAAAGCGAGCAGGGAGCTTTGCCTTCGTAACAGGCAAATCCTAAAGAACCGATAGCACCTACAATCGCGAGTGACATCAAATCATTATTCTCTTGTTTGGCTTGAGTTTGCGTTGAAAAGAGCAGGCTTACAGTAAATAAGACCATTAATAGGCTAGAAAATGAGGTTTTGGAACTATGCATGTAAGTGAATCCTGATAAACTAAGGGTATCATTTTAATCGATATTAAAACTCTTTGGTAATGAATCCTATGCACGATTTTTCGAACGCAAACATTTTGGTGGTTGGCGACGTAATGTTAGACCAATATTGGACCGGCCGTGCCGGCCGTATTTCACCGGAAGCGCCCGTGCCTGTCGTCAAGGTAGCCTCTGAAGAAGTGCGTGCTGGTGGCGCGGCTAACGTGGCGCTGAATATTGTGGCATTAGGGGCAACCGCGCATCTTTTAGGCATCGTTGGTAAAGATATCTCCGGCCAGATGGACGCCCATGGTCAACAGTTAAGCCAGTTGATGTCTCAGGCGGGTGTAAGTTATGACTGGGCTCTGTCAGACAGCGGTACGATTTGTAAATTAAGAGTCTTAAGTCATCATCAGCAATTGATTCGTATGGATTTTGAAAATCCTGTGCCTCAAGCACCCGCTTTAGAGTTAGTGGAGAGACTTAAACAACAGGTCGCAAAATACGATGTGTTGGTGATTTCTGATTACGCCAAAGGCGCTTTGCAGTTTGTCGAGCAGATGATCGCGGCCGCCATTGCCGTCAAAGTGCCGGTTTTGGTCGATCCCAAAGGCTTGGATTTTAGCCGTTATCAAGGCGCGACCTTGATTAAACCCAATCAAAGTGAGTTCGAATCGATTGTTGGCGAGGCCTCAGAAACAGCTGATTTGGTGCTGAAAGCCGAAGCATTAATCCAAGAGCTACAACTAGATGCCTTGTTAGTGACTCGTAGTGAGCATGGTATGGCTTTGGTGACCTCGAATGAAGCGCCTTATCTATTGCAATCTCAAGCCCAAGATGTATTTGATGTGACGGGTGCGGGAGATACCGTAATGGCCGCGTTGGCGACGGGGTTTGCAAGCGGTATGACTTTGCAGAGTGCAGTGCATCTGGCGAACCAAGCCGCCAGTGTCGTGGTGCGTAAGGTCGGTACCTCAACGGTTTCTAAAGCGGAATTGGATGAAGTCATTAAGGCTTCCATGCGCCATGAGGGCTATGTGCCCATGAATGAGGATGAACTGTTTGAACTGGTTCAGCTCGCACAGCACAATGGTGAACGAGTCGTTATTACCAACGGCTGTTTTGATCTTTTACACAGCGGCCATGTCCGTTACTTAAATGAAGCGGCTAAGTTGGGCGATCGTCTGATTGTGGCCGTCAATTCGGATGAGTCCGTGCAAATTCTTAAAGGGCCTACCCGTCCAATCGTCGGCTTAGAAGGGCGTATGGAATTGTTATCTGCCTTAAGCTGTGTCGACTGGGTTGTCCCCTTTAATGAAGAGACACCTGAACGATTGATCTGTAAAATCAAACCAGACGTTTTAGTGAAGGGCGGAGATTATCGGCCGTCTGAAGTCGCGGGTTCTAAATGTGTTTGGGATAATGGTGGGCAAGTTGAGATTCTCTCTTTTTGGGAGGGTTACTCGACAACTGGCCTGGTGAATAAAATCCAGGAATCAGAAGCCATTGAATCTGATTTAACTCAAAAAGAGTCTGCCAAATGAAAATAGAATTTACGCATGCGATTGCTGAACACCAAAAAGCCATTGAATCAGTTTTAAATCAATCTCACACCGTTATTGAGCTGGTTGAGCAAATCCTGATTTCGGTGGCAAATGGTGGTAAAGTTATTTGGTTGGGCAATGGCGGCAGTGCCGCCGACGCGCAGCATATGGCGGCTGAATTGATGGTGCGTTATGTTAAAAACAGAAAGCCGATTGCTTCGCTGGCTTTAACGACAGACTCCTCTATCTTAACGGCGCACAGTAATGACTATCATTTTGACACGGTCTTCTCGCGTCAAATTGAAGGGTTGGCGAAATCTGAAGATGTGGTGATTGCTATGTCAACATCGGGAAGCAGTCCGAATGTCGTTAAGGCGATTGAGGTCGCTAAACAACTTGGTTGCTTTACGGTTGGCATGACCGGAAAACAAGCGAGTCAATTGAGTGAATTGACGGATATTTGTTTTCTGATAGCCTCTCAAGAGACCGCACGTGTACAAGAAGCGCATGGTTTTATCAGTCATTTGATTTGCGAGGGGTTGGATTCCGTTTATGAATCAGATGAATGAAGTGCAAACCGAATATCGGCGCACCATTAAACCGCAAGTTTACAGGGAGCCGTAAATGTTATTTCTGGCAGGTGATATTGGAGGCACGAAAGCACTTCTTCAGCTTATTTACACATCGCCAGAACAGGTCGCTGATTTCTCTATCTCTGCCACAAGCCAAACCATCCAACTCGCTACACAGAGTTATCCCTGCGCCAATTTCGATTCACTCGAATCCATTATCAATACTTTTCTTTCTCAGGCGCTTTCCGCCGCCAATTTATCTGCTTTGCCTCTCCCTGAGGCTAGTATGAGTTTTACGGCCGATCTTGTGAATATTCAGTCCGCATGTTTTGGGCTGCCAGGCCCAGTTAACGGTCGTAGTGTGCAACTCACCAATTTACCTTGGGTGGTCGATGCGCAAAAAATAGAGCAGGCCTGTGCAATTCAATCGGTTCATTTTGTGAATGATTTTTATGCCGCCGCGAAGGGTGTTCAAAGTCTTACCGAAGACGATCTTATTGTGCTCTATAGTCCAGAAGAGCAGATCAGTGATGCCGGGAACCGTTTAGTCATTGGTGCAGGAACAGGGCTGGGAGTTGCGCCTCTTTTCTATGATGGTAAAAACTATCACCCAGTAAGTTCGGAAGGCGGGCACTTTGACTTTGCGCCTATTTCGGAAACTCAGCAACTGTTACTCGCATGGTTATGGCAACAGTGGTCGCATGTCTCTTATGAAAGAGTCCTCTCTGGACCGGGTCTGGAAGCGCTCTATCACTTCTTTAAAGCAGTTGATTGCCCCGTCTCCTATAGCTCCAAAAATAGTACCCAATCGACCCAATCATTGGGCCTTAACAAAAACCGTTTAAATGCTGCTCAACATAACCTGCTAGCAACGCTGGCTACGGCTGGTAACTCCCCCTTATCCCCTTTAGGGGATAAGGCCTTAAGTGCCGCTCAGATCAGTGCCGCTGCTGACCTGGGAGATCCTGTGGCCATTAAGGCTTTAACGGAATTTGTAACGATTTATGGCGCCTTTGTGGGTGCTGTCGCGCTTATTTGGCACGCGCCACAAGGGATTTACCTAACGGGCGGAATCGCGGCGAAAATTCTGCCATGGATGCAAAATCCCTGTTTTAAACAGGCTTTTTTAGAGAAGGGTAGGATGTCTAAAGTGGTTGCGACTATGCCAGTCTTTTTGGTCATAGATGAAAGCCTGGGATTAAAGGGTGCGATGTTACAAAATCAGTTGTTGGAAACGCTTTCATGATTTGAAATAAGAAAAGAGTTAGTTTTACAAAAAAGTTAATAATCAGAGTCAGAATAACCAGTAATAACCAGTAATAATCAGTAAGGTAGCAACTTACAGTTTGTAGTCAATATGGGCCAATAATCAATTGCCAGCAATGACGAGCAGGGATCAGAGAGGATGACTGAATGAAATACTATTGTGAGACAATATCGGCAAACGAGTTAACGCGTAACACCTTGGCCTTAGTGCTGGCGGGAGGTGAGGGGAGTCGTCTAAAAGACTTAACTCGCTGGCGAGCTAAACCGGCCGTGCCGTTCGGTGGTAAATATCGCATTATCGATTTTGTGTTATCTAATTGCGTGAATTCAGGTATCCGAAAAATTGGTGTACTAACCCAGTATAAATCCCACTCTTTGATTCGTCACATCCAGCGTGCTTGGAGTTTTATGCGCTATGAGGTGGGAGAGTTTGTCGAAATAATGCCTGCCCAGCAACGAGTGGACAAAGATTGGTATTTAGGCACCGCCGACGCGCTCTATCAAAACCTGGATATCATGCGTCGCCACTCCCCAGAGTACGTCATGGTGTTAGGGGGCGATCATATCTATTCAATGGATTACAGTAAAATGCTGATAGAGCATGCTAAATCCGGTGCCGATGTAACGATTGGTTGTATTGAAGTCCCCCGCATGGAGGCAACCGCCTTTGGTGTTATGTCGGTGGATGAAACCTTAAAAATCACCAAGTTCACTGAGAAACCAGTCGACCCAGACGCTATGCCTGGTCATCCTGATCTCGCTTTGGCTTCTATGGGGATTTATATTTTCTCGACTGAATTCTTATTTCAAAAGTTAATTGAAGATAGAGATAATCCAAATTCCACTCATGATTTCGGCAAAGATATTATTCCATCGGTTATCGAAGGTTGGAAAGTTCAAGCCTATCCTTTTGTCGATGAGAAGAAAAAACCGATCTATTGGCGAGATGTTGGAACGCTTGACTCTTTTTGGAAGGCAAATTTAGACCTCTGCACCATTGAACCCGAATTAAATCTTTATAACCGTGATTGGCCAATCTGGACTTACCAAGCACAGATGGCGCCCGCCAAATTTACCTTTGATGATGCGGGGCGTCGTGGTACGGCCATTGACTCACTGGTCGCGGGTGGGTGTATTATTTCAGGGGCGCGTATCAAACGTTCGGTCATTGGCAGTGGCTCAAGAGTGCATAGTTACTCTTTGATTAAGGATTCAGTATTACTGCCGAGCGTAGAGGTCGGTCAAAACTGTCGTATCCAAAATGCCGTTATCGATAAGGGTGCGGTGATACCACCCGATACCATTATTGGAGAAGATCCGATTGAAGATGCAAAGCGTTTTTATGTTGAGGCTGAAAGCGGTATTATTTTAGTGACGCCAGAAATGCTTGGCCAGAAACTCCATACAGTGCGATAATTTGCTGATCGTGAACTAGATTTATAACACTAAAACAGAGCCGAACCGTGAAACCTAAAAAGTTAAAAGTTGTTTTATGTTGGCATATGCACCAACCGCATTATAGAGATGGGCTGGACGGTCTCTATCGTTTGCCTTGGGTCTATTTGCATGCCATTAAAGATTATGCAGACATGGCCTGGCATTTGGAAAACTGTCCAGAAGCCAGAGTGGTGGTTAATTTCGCTCCGGTATTGTTGGAGCAGTTGGATGACTACACCCAGCAGATGCAGGCTTGGCTGAAAACCGGTACACCGATGCAAGACCCTCTACTGAATCTCGTGGCGGGTGTCACGCCGATCCCCTCTGAATCCGAGCTGCGTGAAGAGATTGTCACGGCTTGCCAGCGTGCCTATGCACCGACCATGATCAATATCTTTCCACACTTTCGTGAATTGGTGGAGATGATCCAGTCTTCTAGCGCGCCCGTCGGCCTCGATTACGTCTGCGTGAGCTATTTGAATGCGCAATATTTTACGGATTTATTGGTTTGGTATCATTTAGCTTGGATGGGTGTGAGCTTACGTTATACAGATCCACGGGTGAATCAATTAATGGCCAAGAAAAACCATTTTGATGCCGAAGACCAACGTTGTTTGATGGAGATTATGACGGATGCGGTGGCGAGTATTATTCCGCGTTATCGTGCCTTGATGGAGTCTGATCAAATTGAACTCTCTATGACCCCTTATGGTCATCCCATAGTGCCATTATTAATTGATTTTGCAAGCATGAAGGATGCTCTGCCAGGCGCGCCTGCACCCTCGTATGAAGCCTACCCAAATGGATATGAGCGTGCTGAATGGCATATGCAGCATGGTCTTGAGGTCTATGAACACTATTTTGGCACTCGTCCTAAGGGCGTGTGGTTGTCAGAAGGCGCTGTCAGCAGTGCCGCGGTGGGCTTGCTGGATGAATATGCTATGCAATGGACGGCTTCAGGTGAAGGTGTTTGGCGCCACTCTTGTGAAGCCTCGCATATTGACCAGCATGATTTAAATAGTAAAAAGGCCTTATATCAGCCGTTGCAACACGCCGCACAAAATTGCGCCATTTTCTTTCGGGATGATGGTTTATCCGATATGGTCGGGTTCCAGTATAAAGATTGGAGTGCCGATGATGCGGCGAATGATTTTGCACAACATATGCAAAACATCGCGAATTTTCTAGGGGATGAGGTAGAGGAGCATGTCGTCACCGTGATATTGGATGGCGAGAATGCTTGGGAGTATTACGAAGATAATGCCAATCACTTTTTGAGCAGTATGTACGCTAAGTTGACGGAACATCCTCAAGTACAAATGACCACGTTCAAGGATGCTTTACAGCAAGGCGTTAAGCCTCGCCATCTACCGGTCTTAAAAGCAGGCAGTTGGGTATATGGTTCCTTTTCTACCTGGATTGGTGAGCCCGAAAAGAACAAAGCCTGGGATCTATTGATAGAAGCCAAGCAGGCCTATGATTTGGTCTTGGCTTCAGGGGAACTGTCAGAAGAAAAGGTTCAGCAAGCGACCGAGCAGTTGGCTATTTGTGAAGGTTCGGATTGGTTCTGGTGGTTTGGGGGCTATAACCCAGCAGACAGTGTCAAAGATTTTGATCAATTATATCGCCATCATTTAAAGCGTCTCTATCAGATGCTGGGCCAAACCGCACCCGAGAGTCTGGATATTCCTATCTCAGAAGGGGGCGGGGATATGGAAAACGCAGGAACTATGCGACGTAATTAAAATTCAAAAGCTTTGAACCACGAAGTCACGAAGGGTGAAAAAGAATTAAGTGTTTATAAAAGGGTTACTTCATAGTTAACCGTGTTTGGGTTGAGTCAAGTTATTGAACGGCTAATAATTTTTATACGAAGCGTTTTTTATCTTAAAAAAGGTTTCTTCGTGTCTTCGTGGTTAACCGTGTTTGAGTTGAGCCAAGTTGTTTAACGGCTAATAATTTTTATACGAAGCGTTTTTTATCTTAAAAAGTGTTTCTTCGTGACTTCGCGTCTTCGTGGTGAACAGTGTTTGGATTTTAAATAATTAAAGTTGAGGTGACTGAGTGAATAAAAGACAAGCTGGGGTGTTATTGCACCCAACCTCTTTGCCTAACGTTGAAGGTAAGCCTGGGCAACTGAATGACCAGGCCTGGTTGTTTTTGGATTGGATGGCCAGCGCCGGATTGTCCATTTGGCAAATGTTGCCATTGACTCAACCGCATGAAGATCTTTCACCCTATCAAGCCGTTTCGGCTTTTGCGTTGAACCCAGCACTGTTGCCCGATAACTGGTTAACTCAATTTGAGCAATTCGGTGCCAACGCCTTTACCGATTATTTAAACCATCCACCGCATTGGTTGGAAGATTATGTTTTGTTTATGGTGATTAGAGATCATCAGAATAAAGCATCATGGAGAGAGTGGCCGCACGAACTGAAGATGCATGAAACCGAGGCCTTGCAAAGGTTTACAGAAGAACATCAGAATGAGTTGTTGGCTTTAAAAAAACAGCAGTTTGTTCTCTCTAAAATCTGGCAGCAATTTAAAATGGATGCGAATCAAAAAGGCATTCAACTATTTGGCGATATGCCTATTTTCGTGGCATTCGATAGTGCCGATGTCTGGGCGAATCCTGATCAATTTAAATTAGATGAAGAACACAATCCCACGGTTGTCACGGGCGTACCACCGGATTACTTCTCAGAGACCGGTCAGCGTTGGGGTAACCCGCACTACAACTGGAACGTGATGCAACAAGATGACTTCAGTTGGTGGCGTAAACGTCTTGCAGACGCATTGACTCAATTTGATCTGCTACGCATCGACCATTTTAGAGGGCTAGAGGCCTCATGGGAGATAAAGGCGACTGAAGAGACCGCTATTCACGGTCAATGGGTCAAAACCCCTGGTTACGAGTTGTTAGACGCTTTAAAGTCAGACTTTCCGAATTTACCCATTATCGCTGAAGACCTAGGAAGCATTACCCCAGAAGTCATCGCCTTAAAAGAGCACTATGAATTGCCTGGTATGTCAGTATTGCAGTTTGGCTTTAATGGTTTGCCAGATAACCCACATTCACTGCATGAGCAAGTCGAAAACTCGGTGACCTATACTGGTACCCATGACAATGACACCACTTTGGGTTGGTTTGAAACCTTAGATAACGAAACCCAAAACTGGATATTGGAACAGTTACAAGCGACCAATGCTGAACAGCTTCAACAAGCCCAGTTGCCAGAAGAGATGCCTTGGTTGTTAATCGCCGCGGCATTCAATACGGTCGCACAACGCGTGATTGTGCCTATGCAGGACATTTTAATGCTCGATGGTGGCCATCGTATGAATGTTCCTGGTACGCCTACAGGCAATTGGCGCTGGCAGTTTGACTGGCCACAAATATCAGATACCTTGGCAGATAACCTCCGGGTTTTGGTGCAACAGACAGATAGACTTTAAAATCGACATGACACCCACTAAATTAAAAATCGCTCACAGAGAAGGTTTGGTTAAAAATATGCAGATAAGTTGGCAAGCCCTGGATAAGGGATTACAAGCAGAGATCAAGGCCTTACAACAAGGCCGTCATCATGATGCGTTCGGTATCTTAGGTTGTCATGCACTGCCAGCTTCGCAATTGTTATCGGAAAACAGTACCGCAAAGAAGCCTGTTAAGACTCAACTGTCCAAAACGCCTAGAGCAGAGTGGGCTGTTCGAGCTTGGCTGCCTACAGCAGAGACCGCTAATATCGATGGCCTATTTGAACTGCAACGGGTAGAGGGCACGGATCTATTTGTCGCCTTCCTGACAGATAAAGAGAAACATCAATTAGCACAGCACTATGTGGTCAATTGGACAGAGGCCGATGGAATTGAGCATTCCGTGGTCTCTCCCTATACCTTCTGGCCGCAATTGGGTGAATTGGATTTTACATCTGTTTGCACAGGGGCAGCATTGGCAGCTTTATAATGTATTGGGTGCCCATCCTAAAGAAATCGATGGCATTAAAGGGGTTCAGTTTTGCTGTTTGGGCACCATCGGCAGAGCGCGTTTCAGTAGTCGGTGACTTTAATGGTTGGCATGGGACTGCGTCACCCMATGCGTGTCAATGGCGGCTCTGGRGTTTGGGAGTTGTTTATCCCGGGGSYTRCAGGCAGGRGATGTCTATAAATTYGAAATTCGTAAYGGTCAAACGGGTGATAGCTTYACTAAAGTCGATCCYTACGCCATGGCGATGGAGTATCGTCCAGCAACCGGCTGTATCGTTTATGAATCGAAGCATCAATGGAATGACCAGGCCTGGTTGGAATCGCAGAACACATTTGATTGGCAAAAAGCGCCGATTAATATTTACGAGGTGCATTTAGGCTCATGGCAAAGAGCCGATGATGGTGGATTTCTAAACTATCGCGAAATCGCGCACCGTATGGTGGCGTATGTTCAATGGATGGGTTATACCCATATTGAGTTATTACCGATTTCCGAACACCCATTGGATGAATCGTGGGGCTATCAAGCCACTGGTTATTTTGCGCCGACCAGTCGTTTTGGCTCCCCAGATGATTTGCGCTATTTTGTTGATTATTGTCACCAACACCACATTGGCGTATTTTTGGACTGGGTGCCAGCGCATTTTCCCAAAGATGAATTCGCCTTGGGCCGTTTTGATGGCACAGCGCTCTATGAACATGAAGATCCGCGTAAAGGCGAGCATCAGGAGTGGGGCACCTATATTTTTAATTTTGGACGAAATGAAGTACGCAATTTCCTAATCAGCAATGCATTGTATTGGCTTAAAGAGCTGCATATTGATGGTTTACGGGTGGATGCTGTGGCTTCTATGTTATATCTAGATTACGGGCGTAAAGCAGGCCAGTGGGAACCCAATGAGCATGGCGGTCGCGAAAATCTTGAAGCGGTTAGCTTTATGCAAGCACTCAATGAGCAAGTGCATGCACAGTGCCCCGGCGCGGTGGTGATGGCCGAAGAGTCGACTTCATGGCCAATGGTTTCGCGCCCAACCTGGATGGGGGGCTTAGGTTTTCCATGAAATGGAATATGGGGTGGATGAACGATACGCTGGATTATTTTGAGAATGAACCAATCTTTCGTCCATATCATCACAACCAACTGACTTTTAGTCAGATGTATGCCTACTCAGAAAACTTCGTGCTGCCTATATCGCATGATGAGGTCGTTCATCTAAAAGGATCGCTGATTGCTAAGATGCCGGGAGATGATTGGCAAAAAGCCGCTAATCTGCGTCTATTGCTGGCGTATCAAATACTGCACCCCGGTAAGAAACTGTTGTTTATGGGCTGTGAATTTGCTCAATGGAATGAGTGGAGTGAAGCGCGTTCCTTAGATTGGCATCTATGTGACGCCCCATTGAATCGAGGCGTGCAACTACTTTCTAAAGCATTCAACCACCTCTATAAAATCATTCAGCTCTGTATGAACGTGAATTTGAGAGCCACGGTTTCGAGTGGATTGATTGCTGTGACTATGAGCAGTCCATCTTAAGCTTTATTCGTTATGCGGATAACGAGAAAGTGATCTGCATCTTTAACTTTACCCCTGTGCCGCGCCAAAATTACCGAATTGGTCTACCTGAGTCCGGTAGTTATATCGAGTTGATAAACTCCGATTCACAACTCTTTGGCGGCGGTAATATGGGGAATGGCGGTATGATTCACACTGAAAATCAACCATGGATGAATCAGGCCTACTCTGCGGAACTGACCTTGCCGCCGTTAGCCGCCATAGTCTTAAAGTTAAAAATAGACTAAACACAAAGAAAAATAAAAACCATTGTCATTGCGAGGAGCGCAGTGACACCTCACCGTCATCCTCCGGCCTGACTGGGGGATCTCCAGATGTCGATACAGATTATCGGGTCAAGCCCGATAATGACGGAGGGTTGAGTTTGGATTGCTTCGCTCGCGCCGCGAAGCAAGTACTCTTGGGGTACTCGCAAAGACGGGCGGTGGAAATTGAAAAAACCACCACGAAGGCGCGAAGGCTCGAAGAAAAAACCGGTCATTGCGAGGAACAAAGTGACGTGGCAATCCATCGACTCAGAGCAAAGTAGTGCATTAGACGTTAACGCCTGGATTGCTTCGCGATACTCGCAATGACGGGCGGTGGTTTTTTGTCATTGCGAGGAGCGCAGTGACGTGGCAATCCATGACTCAGAGCAAAGTAGTGCATTTAGATGTTAACGCCTGGATTGCTTCGCTCGCGCCGCGAAGCAAGTACTCTTGGGGTACTCGCAAAGTACGGGTTGGTGGTTTTTGTCATTGCGAGGAACAAAGTGACGTGGCAATCCATGACTCAGAGCAAAGTATCGCATTTGGACGTTAACACCTGGATTGCTTCGCTCGCGCCGCGAAGCAAGTACTCTTGAGGTACTGGCAGAGATTCTATATATAAAGGGTGATTTTTTACCCTGAAACCTTCGTGACTTCGTGTCTTCGTGGTTCAAAAGCGCCTGAATTGCTTCGCTCGCAAAGACTGGCGGCGATTCTATATTCGTGGTTCAACTTGACGGCACAATAAAACGAATTTTAAAGATCAAAAAACAAACYACTAGGAACCCTGAATGAAAATACTTTTCGCGACTTCTGAAGCCCATCCGCTCATTAAAACCGGTGGCTTGGCAGATGTTTCAGGTAGCTTGCCCAATGCGCTGGCCGCTTTAAAGCATAAGATACGTCTGGTTTTGCCGGCTTATAGAGCCGTTATGGATAAACTGCCGCACGGCGTCATTCTTAAAAAGGTGGCAGAAGTCTCAGTACAAGGCTGTGGCCGAGAGTTCACGGCCAAGATCCTGCAGCTGAAAGCGGGCGCCGTCTCAGGTATTGATGTGCCTGTTTGGTTGGTCGATATTCCAGAACTGTTTGACCGAACGGGGAATCCCTATTTGGCGGCTGATGGTTCTGACTGGTGGGATAATGGCGAGCGCTTTGCCGTGTTTTCAAAAGTGGTGACTGAATTGGCGATGGATCGTCTGGGATTAAAGTGGCAACCTGATGTCGTGCATGTAAATGACTGGCAAACCGGCTTAGTACCAGCCTTGTTGAGTTTAGAAAGTCAGCGGCCTCAGACGGTATTCACTGTGCACAATATGGCCTATCCTGGTAATTTCCCGCGCTCCCTCTTTGAACAGTTAAAACTGCCTTGGGTACTTTGGGAGAGTGAGGGTGTTGAGTTCTGGGGGCATTTTTCAATGCTTAAAGCCGGCCTAATCAAGGCGGATCAAGTGACAACCGTGAGCCCTACCTACGCTAAAGAAATTTGTTTTCCAGAGTTTGCTTATGGTTTTGAAGGGGTTTTGCAAAAACGCCAAAAAGAAGGTCGTTTAACAGGCATTATCAACGGAATAGATGAGGCTGTTTGGAATCCTGCTACGGATGATTTAATTGTTGAGCATTATTCGGAGTCGTCGTGT
>VCMI01000110.1 GCA_006222135.1 Thiomicrorhabdus sp.
ACACGACGCTGTGATAAAGCCGGGGTGGAGTAGAACACAAACTGTGGCTGACTCGCATTGCCTCTAATATTGAGTCGAGCCGTAGTTTGGTCTACCACTCTATATAGGTTTACATTGAGTGTTGGATTGCCAATACGGCCATTAAAGAGAAAGCTGGACCCATCAACTTGAATCTGATTTTGTGCATCCAGATTAATGTAACCTTCACGTAATTTGACATCGCCAAAGGCTTTCATCTCCGGTGAGTTGAGCGCTTTAACCAGTTGCAGTTCCCCGCCTAAAAACAGGAGAGAATCCTGTACTTTTACCTTAACGTTTTCACCAAAGCCGATTTTGATATCGTAACTAAGATTGGACACGCTYTCCTCTTTGGACACGCTCTCCTCTTTGGGAACGACTTGTCCTTGTTCATCTATGATGATTTCATCGTCGCTAATAGAGGTGCGTTGGTGCAATGGCATCTCATCCAGATTTAACTCGCTGTTAAGCAATTGTACTTTACCTAAAATGTTGGTAGTCCCTTTGACCAAAGTCACTTCCATCTCCGCGGAGGTTGTCAGGTGCGCAAAAGGGGTTTTAAGCAACTCAATCGATTGGGTATCAAAACGGGCTAATAATTTAGGTTGTGTATTTAAGCCGCTTAATTTGAGCGTTAAATCAGCTGTACGTTCATTGACTTGATTCTCATTTTGTTTCCAAAGCCCTTTGGCATCAATCGCTAACGGAGTCACTTGCGCTTGTAACTGAATAGATTGATTATTCAGACCCAGCAGTGGCAAGTCTAGATTAAGGTCTATATCGGCTTGTGTATCGTGCTGCAATGTCTTGGCGGAGCCAGAGAGAGTGGTCTCAATATCCAAGTCTGTTTTATTCAATTTGATCAACTCTAAAATTCGACCTTTGAGAGGCCATTCCTTTAGATTCAGATGAATATTACCGTTTAATTTGGCATCCGACCAGGCCTGGTCATTTTTATTTTCAGCATGAATATCAGCACTTAAACGGCCTGTTTCATTGATCTGGGCAAGGCTTTTTAGACTGGCTTTTTGAGGGCTCAGTTGTAAGTCGGTCTGCCAGTTTTTGACGACAAACGGTACTTTATAACCCTGCTCGGTGATGGTCACATCAAGTTGCGGTATTAAGAGTGTTTGCTTCAGAGTAAGTGCGTTTTTCCAATGAGCGGAACCTTCGCCATTTAGACGACCTTTTAGCAATAGGTTGCCACCTAACCAAGGTTTAACCCAGTCAAAAATAGGCAGGTCGTTCATTGACCAGTTGGCGCGATCAGCTTGTGCTTGTAAACAGAGTTTGGCCTCTTTATTGTCAACGGCTTGAAGACAAATTTGTTCGGTTTTGATCTGCAAAGGGGCTTTCCAATCAATCTGACGGGCGTGTGCTAATTGCCAATTGCCAGCATCAGGTTGTTTAATATCAAAACGCGATAAGAGGACACTTTCTTGTTTTAAGCTGGGTTTGGCTTCATAGAGTTCCACATGGAACGTCAGTTTTGGATATTGTACATTCACCTCGCTGGCTAAGCCTGTTTTAGAGGCTTGGCGGACGGCGTTAATGTTAGAAAACAGTACGCGACTCTCCGCGCTGTTTGAAGTCTGTAAAACAGCGTCAGCGGACATTGCAAAGGTACTCCACTCCGGCTTGTGTAAAGGGACTTTTGCTTTCACTGTTATTTTATCTAGGGTCAGCGCCTCTTGGTTTGGTGAATCTGGCAGTTTATAGCGTAGATTTTCAGCATCGATTTTAAGGGTTGACCAGGCCTGGTCAAATCCAGAAAGGTCCTTTAGAAAAAGACCCTGGGCATCTACTTTGGCGGTGAGTTTGCCAGACAAAGGGGCATATAACTGGTGCAGCTGATTCAGCTGTGCATTTAAAGTGAGGTTAAAGGTTTCTGCCCAGTGACCGCTCAAATCAATCGAGTTGTCACCCAGCGATAGCTTGGCAGATGGAATATCAATTCGGCTGAAATCAGGTTTGATAAAGAGTTGTGCCTGAAGTTTGCCTGAATAGTTCGCATACTTTAAGTGGCCCGATTGAATGCCTATCGAATAATCGGCTACATCGGCCTTATCCGTTTTGGTTAGGTTCTTCTTCTGAGTATTTTGTTGAGTTTTAACCTTGCCTTTAAAGGTCAATGACTCAGGTAATCCCGTGACATCAAATTGTTCAATATCAAGCTGACTTGTCAGGTTTTGGTAATCGCTGAGGGCAAAATCAAATAGACTGCTAATCTGATAATTAAGGCTTGGTTCCAGCCATTGTAGGTTTAACTGATCTGTCTGCACGGTTGCCTTGGCGGTCAACTTCTCTAAGCTCAGAATGTTGGCCTGGCCATGGGCATTAAAGCTCCCCATTTCAGTTAACTCTGTTTTTATATCAAACTTAGTCAGACCAGATGGAACGTATTCTGCGGAGAACTCCAAAGCGGCTGATGGTTTATCCTTAAGGTCGATCTTGAGTTTCCCTTGACTGACAAGTTGCTTATTATTAAGGTTAAAACGTAAGTTATTATGGCCTTGCAGCTGATTAATTTGCCACTGTTCATTCAATTTCGCTTTTAACTGCTTAAATTGCGAGTCGAGCTGAATCGAGTTCTGATCCATTTTAAGCAGATGTTCAGAATGCATTGTATAAGGTTTAATCATCTCCACATTAAAGTGAATCTGCTCTAATCCACCACTTGCTTGAGTCACTATGTTAAGTGAATCGATTCCTTCTAAACCAGATACATTAAGGTCAAGATCAGCTTTGAATTCAGATTTATTTAAGATCTCAAAACGACTATTGGCTTGGAGTTGATACGTTAGGTAGTCGGTGGTTAGGTTTTGCAGTGTGAGCGACTGATCTTGCCAGTGAATGCCACTACTAAACTGTGCGATTTCAATGGCTGGCTCGTCCTCAAACTGCAGGCTGGCCAAAGTGACGCTAAGTTGGTCGACATCAAATAGAATCTGATAGGTCGTTAACGGCGTTAAAAAAGCGAACGGGTCAGTTGTAGTCGGTTCAGCCACAGCTTTAGTGCCACTGCCCGTGAGCTTAATGGTCGGCTTGGTGATACTGATTTCTTGAATATCAATGTGACGATTGAGTAGGGCCGAAAGCCGCCATTGCCACTGTAGTTGGTCAATCTGTACATTTACAATAGGGCTATTGTAACGGACATTTTTGAGGATTAAGCCGTCGGCCAATTGACCCTCAGCCGATTCAATCTGTAACTGACCCTCTGTGAATTTCTCTAAATAGGGTAGAGCTATATTTGCGCTTTGTGGGTACCATAAAATTAACGATACGACGGTTACCAGCAGAATTAACAGCAGTGCAGTAAAGCCAAGTGCAACTCTCCAAAACAATTTAAAAAAGGCCGCTGACAATCTAAAGTTGGGAAGTCTCATAAATCAAACCCCAAAGAGAAGTGTATGCGCCAAGGTTGTTCAACTTCCGAGACGGGCCAGGCAATATCTAGTTTTGCCATTCCTACGGGTGTATAGCCGCGTAAACCAAATCCAGCCCCAATTTTTAAATCTCCAGTCTGTTCATTATCAAAGAGTTGTCCAGCATCGGTAAACAGCCCTAAGCCAAAATATTGGGTGATTCGATAGTCGGTTTCAATCGAGCCTGAAATACTATTGCGTGCACCAATTATGGAGTCGGCATCGCTCGTAATACCAATAGACTCAAATTGATAACCGCGTAAGTTTTCACCACCCAAAAGCGTGAGGTAACTTGCCGGAATCAATTGGTTTTTATCAGCGAAAGTCAGCGTGGTTCTTGCGCGGAGATGCAAACGCCAAAACTCAATGGGAGAAAAGACCTTACGCGTGCTTAATTCAAGTTGGGCAAACTGCGAATCCGACACAAGATTATCAATACTGACTCTTAAGGTGGCATTGTGATGATAGCCTTCAGTTGGATAGGAATCACTGTTGACCCAACGATTTTTAACACTGGAACCGACCAGTAAGGTTTGGGTTGTTGCAGACGGATCATTGGTATAGCGAAAGTCCTCAGATTCGAGTGAAATAAAGGGGTTAATTAACCACTCTGGGTTAATTTGATAGCTGTAACCTGCAGAGACCGCTTTTAATGATCGATCCAAAGTGTCTGACTGTGTGGCATCAAATTTGAGCCCCATATTCCAATTCTGAGTTGCTGGACGTTCTCCTGGTATGCGATAGTTAAAACTAAAGTTTTGGGCGTTTTCACCGAACAGGCTTTCAACTTGGTAGTTATGACCATATTGATTCACTAAACGATTTTCAAACCCAAAGAGTACTCTGGCACCTGTGTCCGTTCCGTAGCCAATCCCTGTTTCATAACGGTGCTTAAGACTGTCTTCTAATTCAACATTAATGGGGATCTGTCGATCCTGTTGATTGGAATATTGTGGCGCGACTCGGATTAATCCAAAATAATGGCTGTCTATAAGGCCTTTTTGCAGAGCAAGGATGTTTTCTTGTCGGTATGTATCGCCCGGCATGAAGTTGACATAGCGGTGTAAAAATTTATCGCTAACCTGTTTGCTTCCCTGAAAAGTCACCTTGCCAAATCGGTAAGGAGTTTGGGTATTGAGATGGAGATGAATATCAACCGCATTAAGATGCGGATAGACCTTGAATTCACGTTGTGTAAATTCGTAGTCCATATACCCCTCATTCACCGCAATATTAGTTAAAGCACTCACCGTATCGGTGTAATCTTGATGCTTAAAAATCTCTTTAGGTTTTAACGTCAGCTGGAATTTTTGAAATTGACGCCAGGCGGGTAGGTTTTGACCTGAACCTGTGATCTGTAAATCAATTTTTCGAATTCGCACCGGTTTACCTAAATCAATCTTAAAGGTGGCACGGGTTAAATTTGGCTGGCGCTTAAGTTGGCTAGTGATTTTAGGCGTGTAATAGCCCAAGGCTTTGAGGGTATTGAGTAATTCACTTTCGGCTCTTTGGTATAAAAAGTCAGTCTGTGCAGGGAATAGATCATTTTTTAAGTGACTAAGAGGGATTTCTTCGAGTAATTGTTTAGCCAGTTCACTATCGCCGTTTTTACCAAGGTCCACCACGACGTCAAGTTTTGCAACGGTTTTAGCGTCACTTTTGGCAGGCGCTGATTTTTTTGCAGATGTAGGAGCGACTTCGGCAAATGAGCTGAATGATAAGAATGTCAAAAGTAAGGCTAAGCCCTGTAATCGTTTCATACTTTAACGCTGAGATAATGGGGGTGATGGCCCGTAAATCGCTCTTTATTATTAACTTGTGCAAATAACATCAATCATCACTTATTTAGGGGTTAGAAATCTTCTTAGCAAACATCTGCATTTAGCCGTTCATTCTAGCAAAAGTAATTGTTTTATAACTAATATTAGATGTGATTTGAATCAATAAAATAGACGTTAGTTCTATTTTATTGATTCAGACAGTGACCCTGCGCTCACATGATTTTATAAAGCCGCAGGACATGCCAGGCCTGGTGGGATTTATATATTATTCATCGCCTCGTCATCCTCAGGCTTGACCAGGGGATCTTAAACGGCTGAGTAATGTATTTGTGTTAACACTCCATATTCGATGTTTCACCTGCGGTTGAGAAGCCTTTTTAAGCTCTGTTGTTCAATATCATTTTCCATAAAGGCTTCTCAATGGGGTATTTAGAATAAAAGGTGAGTCTCTATTTTGCTTTTTCCCTAGTAACGAACAAAATCAATCGAATTTGCACCCTAACTACTTTGTACAAATGTATAAATCCAACGTAAAATACACAAATTATGTCAAAAATCAGGAATAGTTATGCCTAATGTAGTTGTGTGTGCCTTGTACAAATTCGTCACGCTGGAGAATTACCCAGAATTAAAGGCGCCTTTGCTTAACTTTATGCATGAAAACAATCTTCGAGGTACCTTGTTACTGGCGCATGAGGGCATTAATGGCACGGTCGCCGGTTCTCGTAATGAAATTAATGCCTTATTGGCTTTCATTGAGAATGATCCACGTCTTGCAGGGGTGAGCGTTAAAGAATCATTTGTCGATGAGATGCCCTTTTTACGCACCCGAGTGAAACTAAAAAAGAAATTGTCACCATGGGAATGGAGGGTATAGACCCAAAACGTTCGGTCGGTACTTATGTTAAACCTAAAGATTGGAACGCCTTAATCAGTGACCCAGAGGTGACCCTTGTAGATACTCGTAATGAGTATGAAGTGCAGGTGGGTACGTTTAAAAATGCATTGAATCCTAATACCGAAAGTTTCCGCAACTTCCCTCAATATGTACAAGATAATCTTGATCCTGCCAAAAATAAAAAAGTAGCCATGTTTTGTACAGGCGGTATTCGTTGTGAGAAATCAACGGCATATTTAAAAGAGCAAGGGTTTGAAGAGGTCTACCATCTAGAAGGCGGTGTTTTGAAATATCTAGAAGATGTTCCAGAGCAGGAGTCCTTGTGGGAAGGTGAGTGCTTTGTGTTTGATGAACGGGTTACCGTCAATCATTCATTGGAAAGGGGCACTTATGATCTATGTAGTGGCTGCCGTATGCCGATTACCGAACAAGATAAATTAAGTGTTCAATATCAGCATGGTGTTAGTTGCCCGCATTGTTTTGATACCACCACGCCAGAACAAAAAAAGCGATTTGAAGAGCGTCAAAAACAAATGACGCTGGCTAAAGAACGTGGTGAAAATCATATGGGGGCTGATATGGCCTTAAAAATTGCCGAAAATAAAGATAAGAAAAAGCAACATCGCGCAGAACAGCGCGAAGCATCTCTTAAAAAACAGCCTCGATAAGTCGTGCACGCTTTTTCTTAGCGGTGCTTTGTATTCACCAGGCCTGGTCAAACTTAAAGCACTATAAAACCCTAAAGCTGAATAACGAAAACACCTCGTTCCCATGCTTCGCATGGGAATGCATACGGAAGCTTGATTGATTACGTGTTTGTCGTGAAAATAGATCTACATTCCACGTACAACGTGGGAACGAGATACATATCTTCCATTATCATTTTTTTATTAAACGGAAGCGCTTGCACTTTAATTGCCACCACTCCGACTGCATAAAATTAGGGTTAGCTGCCGCGGATACAGGCTCCAATACTCGTGACTTAAAACGTCTATCTTAAGGACTAATATGAAAGAAATAAAAGATTTGGTTTTCCAAATAAATGACGAAAATTCTAATGAAATATGTCAAAAGATTGCATATAAATTGAGTCGTCGTGAATACCAATTAGATATAAATAATCATATATTTAATTTCACTGAATTAGAGTTTTATATTTATTCTGATAAACATCCTGATCCATACGTTCATAAAAATGAAATACAAAAAGAATTTGGAAAGTTTTATATCGCACACTCAAGATGGAAATTATGGTGGCATTGATTTTACAATTGGGGATAGTGAAACAGGAATTTATGGTGGAGTCTTAATAAGAGGCTTGAAACGGGAATGTGATAAACGTTTTATTAGTGGACCAAATATTTTAAAAAAGAAATCTACAGTATTTTAAATGTAAAAAATTACAAACAGTTACAAAACATTGCAGATCAACAAATCAAAGTTGTCAGTCATAAAAACCACCAAGATATACAACGCTCAACAAGAGTAGGATTAAAACCAAAATTTGAAGACTCTTTAAAAGATGGAAAATATATTTACAAATTACATCGATTTATTGCCTATTCTAAAGAGAAAAAGCATAAATTTAAAGAAAAACAAAATGTAAAACAATACAATGAATCGATAACAAAGACTTGAAATGGAGCACTGGAGTGTCAACACTTTTTGATACCTAGGCTTTAACTCGTTTCACTCAAACAATGTAATCTTTCAACGCCACCTACGCTAACTGAAATGACGATTGCCTACAAAAGGGGCGGTCTCCACGTGAGTTTGTCTATTCTTGATTCGGTTTATTGTAGTGCTTTGGAATTTGACCCAGCGCTCGCATGATTTTATAAAGCCGCAGGACATGCCAGGCCTGGTCAAACCTAAAGCACTATAAAACCCTAAAGATGAATAACGAAAACACCTCGTTCCCATGCTTCGCGTGGGAATGCATACGGAAGCTTGATTGATTACGTGTTTGTCGTGAAAATAGGTCTGCATTCCCACGTACAACGTGGGAACGAGAATAAAGAGTTATGGATAATTTTCCAATAAAAGTTTTTATAGTGTATTAATACGTAAGTTATTTGGTAGCATAGGAGGAGTTCTAAAAAACTCATTCTAAAGAATGAAGCTATGAGGTGGGAAAAGTAAATGAAATTAACGCAGGTACTATCAACCGTAAACCAAGTAGAAAAATCAAAGTTTATTTCTTGTTTAGATAAGTTATGTGCCAGTGCGAGTGAGCATGATAAGCATTTAGCGGATTCAGTTAGTAAGCTGGATGGGCAAATAAAAAATGCGTCTGGAATTGAAATCACTGAATTATTTACTCTAGTATCAAGCTACTTTAAGGCAGAATTGAGTGAACAGATATCAATGTCAGGGCCGCAGATAGGTTTACTAGTAAATATTTTAACAAGGGATGGTAATTCGGTTGCTAGGGTTTCATGGATTGAATCTCTTTATGCGAAAGAGTGGAGCGCATTAGAAATTCAATCAGAATTATTGCAGTCTGAAATTAACGAAAATAACGTTCCTGATGTTTTGAATCGTGGTGCACTGCTAAGTATTTATCAAGATTGTGTTACTGAGGCATTTAGAAATGATGAAAAAATAAATCGTGAAGCTAAAGTTACTTCTGACGAACGCAGTATTTTAAATGTGCTAGCCGATCGATTGAGTATCTCTCGCGATGAAGCTTCAGCGATAGAACACACCATAGATCCTGTGCCCAATAATCATGTAATTGAAGCTCTAAATTCTTTACGTGAAATGGGTTGTATCTTTATTAATAAAAACGTTCGGAGGTATTGATTGCTAATGAAGTTGTAGAGATACTTAATGCGATACAGGGGAAAGAGTTAGCAGATAAACATACCGTTCGAATCTTACGCAATTTAAGCGATGCAGAGCTTTCAAACATATTGAAACATTATGGTAAGAAAATCAGGAGCGTTTCAAGAGCTGAGAAAATACATAATATTTTAATTTCTAGGATTTCGATTAGGAATATATTATATCGAGATATTTATAACTCTGATATAAACCTAAATCCAAAAAAAGAACGACTAAAAATTCTAATTGCTGACCTAGGGATAAATGTCGATAAAATTGGAGCAACCTTAGATGAGCGTATTGCTGTCATCATTGATGTGTTAAATAATTCTGCAGATGATGAGTTTAATATTTTGAGTTCTGCGGGCTTTAAAGAAATGTATTCAACACTGCAGCAGCATTTTCCTGAGCTTAATACATTGCTTAAGATGGAGTTTGAGCTTGAGAACACCGAAGATGTAGATACAGATAGACTTAGGGTATTAAATATCACTCCTATTGATATCTTGTACCTCTTAAGCAATGATGAAGTGAAAATGATTCGAGATAAAATGTCTCTTTCTAAACGTGGGAACGCAAGAGAGGTTCTCTTGGAAGCATTTTCTAATGCAAATGACAAATTGATTGAAAATTATGCGATTTTGGCTAAACGAGATTTAGCTGGCCTTAAATTAGCAGGAATTGAAATTTCAGAAGCTGACATAGGCGTTAAGTTTGAAGAAATCACGAAAGAAATCCTTGAAAGCCTTCTCCTTGTTGTTGATGAAGATTTAAGAAAAAGTATTAACACTGCAAAGGATAAAGCTGACATCATTATTTCATTGAGTGATGATGATGTCATTATCGGTGAGGCCAAAACATGTAAAAATGGTGATTTTGCCAAATACTCAACAACTTCTAGGCAAGTTAAAGCTTATGTTAACCGATGTGAAAACCAGGGGAAAAGAGTTGCACAGGTTCTAATAATCGCGCCAAGTTTTTCAAATGATTTTGTTGAAAGTGCAGAAATGGATACCGAAGTGAATATTTCTTTATTAGAAGCCGTTGGACTTAAATTGATTTATGATGCCTTTAAGGCTAGGCGTAATCCTAAGTTTTCAGCTAAATTATTAACCAAAGGTGGCTTGTTAAAAGCCGAGTTAATCGCTAAAAATATTTAAGAGTGGTAAATAGATTTTAAATACTTTTCATCTAAAGAAAAAGCCCGCGTTTTGAAGTGACCCGTGTTTTTATACATTTATTAAAACTGATAACGCGCACTCACAGCCGCTCCCCAGGCAGGGCTCATATTAAAGCTATCTTGACGATTGCCATTTGAGTTGTAAGTGGTAAATTCATACACAGCTGAGTAGCGCAGACTGGTTTGAATGCTCCAATTTTTTTGTGGTTGATAGGTCACGGCAATATCCGATTGCCAAGCTTTAATTTCACCATAGCCATCCGCTTGAATAACACTGTCTTTCGCTAATTTTGCCAACACTGTGTTATAGACCAACCCGGTACTGATCTGCCATTGTGGCGACAATCCATAACCGATATAACTACGAGGAAACCCCAGGGTTCCACTCCAACCCAAAGGTTGTTTGAGACGATAGCTAAAACCCGCAATGGGTAATACTCTAGTCTGAACTGGATGATAGCTGACGGTCCCACCATAAACAATCGACCAACCATCTTGTAGCTTATGAATAATCATACTGTAGGCGTTCATACTCAATGAATCATCAGTTTGTTTCTCATAGGTCATACTGACACCTAATCCACTGAGCCATAGCTGTTGTTCATTTAAGCGCGTCATATATCGGCCACCTAAGGATAGTGAGTGCATGACCTCTACTGGTTTTTTATTGCCATCACTCAATGTGGCTGGTAGCTTATTGACATCGCGCCAATTTAAATCCCATTGTTCATAGTTAAAGCTGGCAAAAACATTAGAAATATTGACCTTACTCGCAGAGAAAGCAAATTGACCCTCCTCATCTTCTAAGTGTGTCATATTTAAAAAACGATGCTCTACTTCAATTTTTGGCTTAACGCTCGGCTTTTCAGCCGCCACTAAGCTGGGCGCGAAGAGCCATAAACACAACAAGCCCACTGGCCTCAATGAATTTAAGGAACTAAAATTTATATTATTTACTCTAATGACCTCAAAACTATCCTTAAACTCTGTTGTTTTTGACCCACTCATAAATTAGCTCCAACCTTTTATTCTCATTATGGTTTTGTTGACGTGTAAATTGATACTGATGACTGTTGAGAAGCCTTTTTATCTTCGTAGTTCTTCATTATTTTTCGTATCTGGCTTCACGTTACTTTTTGCCGAACCGAAAAAAGTCACGTGAAGCCTATAGTTTAAATAAGAGGTCTAACAATATCAAAAAGGCTTCTCAACTAGGTTGATCAGAATAAAAGGGTAGCGTCCCCATTGTCCCATTTTTCCAAATTCAAACTGACCAGGCCTGGTGGCTTTGAATTTAGATGGTGTTTAAATTGATTCTGACCCCAGTTATTCCTGCTAATCATCCGCTTGGCTTTTTGCGTCGGCTGAATTAGCCTTGTTATGCATTTTTAACCTCAATGAACCATTTTGGCTGCATTTCATCAAAGTCAGTTCGGATATTGGACGGCAGATAACTTACTGAATCTAAAACAAATGCCTTGTTCTCTATTCTTTTAAAAACAACCCAGTGCCAAAAATCCTTGCCGTCTTCCTGATGATGCTTGATCGACAAAAGCGCGATATCGGGTAATTTATCCCATGTCTCAAAAGGCACTTCATTCGGTGAGGTTTCAATACCTGATGCGTCAAGCATGCGTCTCACATGATGGGTATCAGACCAAAGCGACTTATCCGATGCGTAGATACCCATAGAATTTGCGATTTCTTTCATTTTTGGGTATGTCTTGCCCAAAATATTTGCTACTGATGCAATTCCACATCCTGTCGTTTCTTCTTGCACAACCGGTTTCACAAATAGGCACTCCTATCGTACTGTTTGTATCGATACATTCAAGTCGTAAGTGCAACAGTTTTAATTTCCCAGAACACCTCATTAGGTGTTCTGAATCCTAAACACTTTCTTGGGCGATTGTTGAGCTTATCAACAACCCAATCAATTTCTTCCTGAGTTACTTTATCGAAGTCTGTTCCTTTTGGAAAGAATCGTCTTAACAATCCATTGGTATTTTCATTGGTTCCACGCTCCCAAGAAGAGTAAGGGTGGGCAAAATAAAAATCTGTCCCAAGCTCTTTTGCCATCGTTTGGTATTGTGAAAACTCTTTGCCATTATCTGAAGTTAATGAATGAACAGGCCTGTTTAAAGCTCGTAATTGCTCAATGATGACAGCGCTAACGATGTCTGACTTTCTCGTGTTAACTTTAATGAAGCGAGCGATTCTAGATGTTCGATCAACCATTGATACTAAGCTAGCGCTTAGTCGTCGTGT
>VCMI01000111.1 GCA_006222135.1 Thiomicrorhabdus sp.
CATAACAGGAATTGCAGACGACTGCCTGCTTGCTGCACTCTTCGCCAATGGCCAGGCCAGTTTAATAACTGATCTCCAGTCACCAACATCGTCGTAAAGCCATCACCATACTGTAGACCACGATCACGCACCGACAGAGAGTCGATGAGCGAGCCATTAATAATGGTGGTTATTTCGGATGAATTCATATCAACGGTATTCACTCTAACGACTGTTTCCACTGATTAAGGCATTGACCAGACCTTTGGCTTTATGGCGCGTCTCAACCAATTCGCTTTCAGCTTCCGAATCGGCCACTATGCCAGCACCCGCTCTAAATTGTACCGTGGGCAGACCCTCTTTTTCAAATTGAAGCATGGTGCGTATCAGAATATTCAAATCTAGGGAACCATCACGATTGATATAGCCCAACGAACCCGTGTAGGCTTCACGTGGCATTTGCTCAAGCTCTGCGACAATCTGCATACAGCGAATTTTAGGACATCCGGTAATCGTTCCTCCCGGAAATAAAGCATGAATAATATCTAAAGGGGACATGCCCTCTTGCAACTGACCACGGACATTCGAGACGATATGATGTACATGCTCATAGCTTTCAATGGCCATTAACTCATCGACTTCGACCGTACCCGGCTTGCAAATACGTCCTAGATCATTACGCTCTAAATCAATCAGCATAATATGCTCTGCACGCTCTTTCGGGTGTGAAATCAACTCGGTTATTAAAGCTTTGTCCGCTTCTAAATCCGGTCCGCGCTTACGGGTACCGGCAATCGGGCGGGTTTCGACCCAAGGTGCTTGGTATTTCACCAACCGTTCCGGTGAAGAACTAATAACCTGCCAGGCCTGGTTTTTGACATCTTTAAAACACGCCAAGGCGGCAAATGGGGCCGGATTAGAACGACGCAAAGCACGATAAACCGAGAGGTAATCGGTTTGTTTATCTAAAGTCACCTGCCATTGACGTGATAAATTAACCTGAAACACATCACCCGATAGGATGTACTCTTTGATGGCTTTAACACCGTCTAAATACTTGGCTTCAGGCTCTTCCGTGGCATGAACGGCTTCAATAGGGTGCGCTGTTGACGGCAAGAGTAATACTTGCTGAAGATCGGCTTCCATTTGCGTAAAGAGATCTGTGTATTCAGGCTCTGCAATCAAAGACACGGTTTGGGTCTTATGATTCACGACCACCGCAGCAGGAATACGCGTGAGCACAGCCAATGGAAATTCAGACTTTGGCAGATTCAAGACAGGCTCAACCACCTGGGCATAGTCATAACTAAAATAGGCAAACCAGCCCCCTTTAAAAGGCAGCTCTGGTGATAATTCGGAAGAACGCACTGAATCATCACTTGTTGAAATTGAAGAGTCCGTCAAAGCCTGAGTCGCTCTCTCAAGAAAGTTATCTTTTTCCGAAAGTTCGTTAAGCTGAATGGTTTCTTGCGGATACGCGAAGAGGATATCAAACTCACCTAAACCACCCTTGGCGACACTTTCTAAAAGAAAAGGATAACGCAAGGGATTCAGTTCATGCAATTTTGACAAATCTAACAGAGAGAGATCGGGAAGTGAAACAGGCTGCGAAATCACAGCCTGATGAGTCTGGTTATTCTTTAAGTTGGACATATTGCATTAAAGCCTAGCAAGAGTCTTGCAAAAAAAGGGGCAAACAACCCATTAAATTTTACCTAAAACTAAGGTCGCGTTGGTGCCGCCAAACCCAAAAGAGTTCGATAACGCATAGTCAAATTTAGCATCGCGCGCTTCACCCGCCACATAATCCAAATCACACCCTTCTTCAGGATTTTCAAGATTGATGGTTGGCGGCAACTTTTGATTTTTAAGCGCTAAGGCGGTAAAAACCGCTTCCATTGCACCTGCCGCACCTAAAGCATGACCCGTCATTGACTTAGTCGAACTCATGGTTAGGTTGTAAGCGTGGGCTCCAAAAGTAGATTTGACCGCAGAGGTTTCACAGAGATCTCCCGCTGGCGTAGAAGTACCATGAGCATTGATATAGCCGATTTTAGTTGGATCTAGCTTAGCGTTATTCAGCGCCGTGACCATACAACGCGCAGCGCCTACGCCACCAGCGGCTGGTAACGTCATATGATAAGCATCACCACTCATACCAAAGCCTAAGACTTCAGCGTAGATATCTGCACCACGTGCTTTGGCGTGCTCATACTCTTCAAGCACAACAGCCCCAGCACCATCACTCAAGACAAAACCATCGCGATCTTTATCCCAAGGACGACTGGCCGTTTGAGGATCATCATTACGGGTTGATAAAGCGCGTGCTGCTGCAAAACCAGCCAAACCAAGCTCAGTAGTCGCATGTTCTGCACCACCAGCAACCATAACATCCACATCGCCATATTCAATCATACGTGCGGTATCACCAATACTGTGAGTACCCGTGGCGCAAGCTGTAGCAATGGCCATATTTGGCCCTTTAAGACCAAACATAATAGATAAGTTACCAGAGATCATATTCACGATTGAACTCGGTACGAAAAAGGGAGATACGCGACGAGGTCCAGATTTTAGAGCAATACTGTGCTGGGTTTCGATTGAACCGATTCCACCAATACCAGAGCCCATTGAGACACCGATACGGAATGCATTTTCATCTGTCACTTCTAATCCAGAATCACGGATGGCCTGCGCACCTGCCGCAATACCATAGTGAATAAAAGGATCCATTTTCTTGACGTCTTTTGGCGAAATATATTCAGTCGGATCGAATCCCTTTAGAACACCGCCAAATTTAACTGAATAGGCAGTCGTATCAAATTTAGTTAAGTAATCAATACCGCTTTTGCCTGCTAATAAATTATCCCAGTTCTCTTGAACGGTTAAACCCACGGCTGATAAAGCACCCACACCTGTAATTACAACTCGACGTTTACTCAAAACGATATCCTCTTTGGTTCTTGCTAGAAAACTTTGCATAATACTATGGTGTAAAAGTGTAGAAAATTTTACCCATTTAACCTATGCAAAGGTCTCTCTTTATTCTAAAAACAAAAAAGCCGTAATATTACGGCTTCTTTGCAGTACGTGACTAAACTTAAAACTTATAAGTTTGCGTTAACGTAAGCTGTTGCTTGCGCTAATGTAGAAATATTTTCAGCTTCTTCATCAGGAATTTCGCAATCAAACTCTTCTTCTAGCGCCATTACTAACTCAACAGTGTCTAAAGAATCAGCACCTAAATCATCTACGAAAGATGCATCAGCTGTTACTTGGTTTTCTTCTACACCTAATTGCTCTACAACAATCTTCTTTACGCGCTCTTCAATATCGCTCATGGAGTTCTCCAGTTTTTTTATATGTTAAATGAATTATTAATTTTGACGTATTTTCGCTCTATCCCGGGTATTTTTCAAGCTTTAAAAAAAATACTTCAGTATTTCTCCCCACAACCGCCAATTCGGCCTTAGAACAAGGGAGATCCACTCATTTAATGAGCCGATTTAAACCATATGCATTCCACCATTGACGTTTAGCGTCTGACCGGTGATGTAAGCACCACCATCTCCTGCTAAAAACGTTACAGCCTTAGCGATATCTTCTGGTTGACCTAGACTCTGTAATGGAATTTGAGCGGTTAGGGCAATACGCTGTTCTTCTGGTAGACCTTTGGTCATGTCCGTGTCAATAAAACCAGGAGCGATAGTATTCACAGTAATATTACGCGCGCCAACTTCACGGGCTAAAGACTTACTAAATCCAATAATACCGGCTTTCGCTGCAGCATAGTTGGTCTGTCCTGCATTACCCATCACGCCGACAACCGACGCAATACTGATAATACGGCCACCTTTAGCTTTCATCATGCCACGTAAACAGGCTTTACTCATACGAAAAACTGACGTTAAATTGGTCTGAATAATATCATCCCATTCATCGTCTTTCATGCGCATCAGTAGATTATCGCGTGTAATTCCAGCATTGTTTACCAAGATAGTGGGGACACCAAATTCTTTAGTAATGTCTGCTAATACGCTGGCAATCATCTCCGCATCAGTGACATCAAGGCATTTACCGGCACCTAAAGCGCCCGCTTCTTTTAAGTAAGCTGATATATTTTCAGCCCCTGATTCCGAAGTGGCCGTTCCGATGACTGTAGCGCCATTTGATGCTAAGTCCAAAGCAATCGCTTTTCCTATCCCACGACTGGCACCCGTAACAAATGCGATTTTTCCTGTTAACATGATTTCCCTACCTATATGTTAGATATCTTTAATGCTTCATAGAATCGATTATGACTTTACAATAACGCGACATTTCATCCTGCGTTAAATTATCTAAACAATTCTATCAATTTATAAACTTGGTTTTTTAGAAATTTGCGATTATAAGCTGATTAAAGCTTTTTCAAGGCTTGCTTGGTCAAGCACCGGTAGAACAACCATCTTACGATCGATACGTCGGTTAAGCCCCATTAGAACTTTTCCAGGCCCTAGCTCATACAGGCGTTCAACGCCTTGAGCCTTCATTGCATTCACAATCTCAACCCACTGTACGGGGCGATACAACTGCTGAACTAATAGCGTTTTGATCTCTTCAACACGGCTCGCTTGTGAAAATTGAACATTGTGTAAAACAGGCACACTTGGCATCTGAAATTCCATGGAGGCCAACTTTTCAGCTAACTTATCCGCGGCTGGCTTCATCAATGAACAATGTGATGGGACACTGACGGGCAAAGGTACAACACGAGATGCGCCTGCTTCCGTCATTAAAGGCAATGCACTTTCTACCGCCTCTTTATTGCCAGCAATAACAACCTGACCAGGTGAATTAAAGTTTACCGCTTCAACAACTCCATCCACTTGTGCGCAGACAGCAACAACTTGAGCATCTTCTAGTCCCAAAACGGCTGCCATAGCGCCCTGTCCAGCCGGAACGGCTTGTTGCATTAAACGACCACGCTCAGCCACGAGTTCAATACCTTGACCTAAGGTCATAACACCACTGGCAACCAATGCGGTGTACTCGCCTAATGAATGACCTGCCATAAAGGCTGGCGCACATGACTTTTGTGCTAAAAGCGTACGGTAAACGGCAATTCCCGCTGCCAACATCGCTGGTTGCGTAACATCTGTTTGGTTCAACTTACCATCGGCATCATTTTGTACAACATCCCAAAGGTCGTAGCCTAAAACCGCAGAGGCTTCATCAAACACTTCTTTAACTTGCGGATGAGACGTGGCGAGCTCGGCCAACATGCCGACTGATTGTGAGCCTTGACCTGGGAAAACGAATGCATATGACATAGTTAAATTCCTACTTAATTTTGTATCAGACTTGAGCTGGGCACCTTAACGAATGCACTCAACCTATTTAATATGAATGGCTAACAAAACGTCTAAATGACGTGGGTACTTAAACCCTAGTAGCGAATAAGGGCAGAACCCCAAGTGAATCCGCCACCAAAGGCTTCTAACAACAACAACTGGCCTCTTTGAATACGACCATCGCGAATTGCTTCATCCAACGCCAACGGTACAGATGCACTGGAAGTGTTGGCATGTTTGTGAACAGTAATGACGGTCTGTTCATCCGTCAGCTTCAATTTTTTGGCCGTTCCTTTGATAATTCTCAGGTTGGCTTGATGTGGTACTAACCAGTCAATATCTTCTTTCTGTAGACCATTGGCATCAAGGGTCTCTTTCGCGATACGACTTAAGGTATTAACCGCCATCTTGAAGACTTCATTGCCCTTCATCTGCATTGAGCGTTCAGCTACCGCATCGCTTGATGGCAACTTAGACGGCCCAGAAGGCACATGCAACAACTCTTCATACTGTCCGTCTGCATGGATATGGGTAGACAAGATACCTGCTTCTGCAGAAGATTCTAAAATAACCGCACCCGCACCATCACCAAACAAGACACAAGTATTACGATCACTCCAATCCGTAATTCGTGACAGCGTTTCAGCACCAACGACTAAAACACGTTTCGCCATACCCGTTTTAATAAACTGATCGGCGACACTTAAACCATACACAAAACCAGAACACACAGCCTGAACGTCAAAGGCAGGACAGCCATGAACTTTTAAGCGACTCTGTAACAGACAAGCGGTACTCGGAAAAATCTTATCTGGCGTGGTGGTGGCAACAATAATTAGATCGATCGTACTGGCATCAATACCCGCCATTTCAAGCGCTCTTAAAGTCGCTTGCTCGGCTAAATCACAAGTCGTTTGACCCTCGGCTGCAATATGACGCTGCTCGATTCCGGTGCGTTCACGGATCCACTCATCGCTGGTATCAACTATTTTTTCAAGATCAGCATTGGTTAGAATTTTTTCAGGTAAATAGCCACCGGTACCGATGATACGACTATAATTTTTTGAACTCATAAGCTACTCAACATATATTCAAACATAAAGGGAGAGATTAAAATGGTTGCATCTGACCTTAAGCCTATAAGATACAACCTCAATTTGATTTATGCTTCTGACTCAGACTGTGCATTCTGTTGCTTAATAAGCTTAGAAACTTCCGCTGAAATCAATTCGGGCACATTCTTACTGACTTCTAGCCTTGCTTCAGCAATGGCATAAAAGTAAGAACCTTGGTCAGCACCACCATGGCTTTTTATAACAATCTTGCGTAAACCCAATAAAGAAGCTCCATTATACTGGGCTGGATCGACTTTATTTTTAAAGGATTTCAATACAGGATAAGCCATTATAGCCACAAGCTTAGTCAGCAAGTTTTTCTTGAAGGATTGCTTCAGATAAAAGGAGATCATCTTAGCAACCCCTTCAGCTGATTTCAGCGCGATATTACCGTCGAAACCATCGCATGCGACGACATCAACATCACCCTTAAAGATATCATCACCTTCAACATAACCAATATAATTAATATCAGTACCGCGAATCAGCAGATACGCATCTTTTATACGCTGATGGCCTTTCATCTCTTCTTCTCCGATATTTAATAGACCGACTCTTGGAGAGGCCTTATCATCTACCGCTTGCGCAAGGACAGAACCCATCATTGCAAATTGCGCTAACTGTCTACCAGTACAACCGACATTAGCACCCAAATCCAAAACATGCACATGACCTTTCATGGTCGGCATGCTCGTACAGATGGCTGGACGATCAATATCGGGTAACATTTTCAAAACAAATTTAGCCACAGCCATCAAGGCACCGGTATTTCCAGCACTGACACACGCTTGGGCTTGATCATCTTTGACCAAATTCAAGGCGATACGCATTGACGATTGTTTTTTGTTTCTTAACGCTTTTGAGGGTAGTTCACACATTTCAACGACTTGTTCAGCGTGTTGAATAGTGATTCTAGAGGCATCGTATTGATGATTCGAAAGTTCAGCATTAATTAAGTCTTCGTTACCAACTAATATAATGTGAATATCTGAGAATTTTTTGAGTGCATCGATTGAAGCTGGAACAGTGACCACAAGTCCGTGATCACCGCCCATAGCATCGATGGCAATTTTAATAGCCAAGATGATTTAAGCCTTATCGTGAACGACTTTTTTGCCTTTGTAAAATCCATCAGCCGTAACATGGTGACGACGGTGAACTTCACCAGTAGTTTCATCAACAGTTAATGTTGGTGCATCTAGTGAATCATGTGAACGACGCATACCGCGTGTTGATGGTGTTTTACGACTCTTTTGAACTGCCATGGCAATCTCCTAAATTATAATCTTAAATTCTGTTTTTTAACCCTTGCAATATTGCAAAAGGATTAGGTTTTTCGCTATCATCAGCAGCCATTGAATCAATGTCATTGACGTAGTCTAGTGTACTTGTTTCATCCACCGGCGACAAAGGCACCGACAATAAAAGCTCTTCTTCTACCCACTCATATGAAGACAATTTAGCGTCATCTTCATTGCGTAGAAATACTTCGATGTCTGTCGGTAAATCTTTAGCCAATGCCAGCGACGTTGTAAAAATACCTTTAACTTCCGTTTTAATTGGGTAGCTAAACGTCTTTAAAGAACGTTGACACTGTAAATCGAGTACCGTTTCTATCTTCATGATAAAAGCAGGAAATCTTAAAGCCTTATCATAAAAGAAATTCAGTTCTACCAGAACATCCCGATCCGCGGCAGCAGTCAGCTCTCCCAGGCGTTTTAAACGGCTCTGGTTGACTCGACCCACGAATTGTTTATCATGGTTTACCGAGTTGATGGGATCGATGTATTCAGGTAGCTTGTCAAACATAGGCGCGAATCATACAGTCATCGTACGATTATGTCAAAATATAACGTCAAAAAAGCTGTTTTTTTCACAGTAGAATAGACCATCGAGTCAGGAACTCGAACTTCCCCCTTGAAAAATCGAGGGTAAACTAAGAATCACGAGGCATTTTGCCAGTTTTATCTTAAAAAACAAAATACTAGGTAATCATTAGTTTATGCACTTAAAGCAACCCAACACCGCCGTTGAAACAGCGACTTCAACCGACCTTCCGCAGACCTCTACGGAACCAATGCCTCTGGTCATTCTAGGCTCTACTTCGAGCTTTAGGAAGCAACTTCTTAAAAAATTACATCTTGATTTTGTACAAATTGCGCCTGATATTGATGAAACACCTTTTAAAGGTGAAACTCCAAAAGAGATGGTTAACCGACTCTCTTTAAAAAAAGCTCAAGAGATTGCTAACAATCAGCCTAACGCTATTATTATTGCCTCAGACCAAACCGCCGTTTTTAATGAGTTGCCCGTCGGCAAACCACATAGCGTTGAAAATGCCATCAAGCAATTAAGCGATTTCAGCGGCCACTGCATTACTTTCTACACTGGCCTGGTCGTTATCAATACAGCCACTCAAAAAACTTACCAAACCATGGACATCACTAAAGTCTACTTTAGAGAACTAAGTGAAAACGTCATTCGTAACTACATAGAGATCGAGCAACCTTTAAACTGTGCCGGCAGCTTTAAATCCGAAGGATTAGGCATCACACTTTTTAAACGTATTGAAAGCAACGATCCTAATGCATTAATCGGATTGCCTTTGATTCAATTAACCGATTTCTTCTATCAAATGGGCTATCCACTGCCTTCACAACCAGTACGATAAAACTAACCCGTGCTTGGTCGAAAAGGCTCATTAATGGGCAACTTACAAAGTTACCAGGCCTGGTAACTTTAAAGCCCACCCTTTAAGCGCTAAATATTCTGGACTAACCAAACATTCAACTCTTGCAATGAATCTAACTGTGCAACTGGATTATATTCGGCCAACAATTCCATTTGATGCACACCATGACTCAAGGCAATGCGATCCATACCGATATTTTGCGCCATTTCCATATCAAATGTAGTATCACCAATCATCACCACCTCATCAACCGAAAGGCCCAACTCGGTAAGAATTTGATCCAACATCAAAGGATTAGGCTTAGAGGCTGATTCAACAGGGGTACGCGTCATATCAAAGTAGACACCAAACCCACACTCGCCCAACACCTGATCCAACCCTTTACGGCTCTTACCGGTGGCAATCGCCAATTTAAGTCCATGCTGCCTCAGGTTAAACAGTAACGACTCTGCGCCATCAAAAGCTTGCATTGGAACCTTACAATCCTCTAAGAAATGCTGAGTATAGGCTTCTCCCATAGCGACCACTTGAGATTGTTCCGCATTAGGATACAACCCCAAAATAGCCAATTCCAAACTCAAACCAATAATCTGCTTGGAGTCATAATCAGATAACACTGGGAGGCCACACACTTTTGCCGCCGCTTGAATCGAATTAACGATGCGCGCTTCAGAATCCATCAAAGTGCCATCCCAATCAAAAATAACGGCTTTATATTTCTTTACCATGCTCTACACTCTCTAAATACTGTTTTACGTCTAAGTCGCTTCAGCGCGAACTACAAAACCCTAAAGACTTGGGTTTTGATACACTTAACGTTTCGATAATTTGGGTGAAATCGGCATACATCGGTGCTTCCATTAACATCCACTCTCCCGTCCCCGGATGGGTAAAGCCGAGAAACTGTGCATGTAATGCCAATCGCTTCATTCCCATTGGGCGATACTTCTTATTGACCAGATGGTCACCATAACGATCATCCCCCAATAAAGGACAGCCATGTGCCAAGGCATGCACCCTTATCTGATGTGTCCTGCCGGTCTTAAGCTTAACGGAGACCAAGTCGCACCCTTTAAGGTGTTGCTCTACTTTGAAAAACTAATCGCCACTTTTCCATCATCCGCCACCGACACCTTCCAGCCTCCGTCTGGCAAATGATCTTTACGCAAAGGCAAGTTCACTTTCTGCACTTGTTTTGGCCACTGACCGGTCACAATCGCGAGATAACGCTTATCCCATTTATCAGCACGTATTTGAGCATGCAACTCTTTTAAAATAGAGGCTTTTTTTGCAATTAAAATACAACCAGAAGTATCTCGATCGATGCGATGAACCAACTCCAAACGCTTGGCCAAAGGTCGCAATACGCGCACCACCTCAATAAGCCCCCAATTAATGCCACCACCACCATGCACAGCAACGCCCGACGGCTTATTAATCACCATCAAATCATTGTCTTCGTACATGATACTGTCTTCAATACGCTTTAACTGAGCATAAGGAATATCGGATTCAACAATCTCAACTTTTTCAGGCACGCTAACAGGCGGTATACGCACTACGTCTCCCGTATTCAAACGGGTATTTGCTTTGACACGGCCTTTATTAACACGCACCTCACCCTTACGAATAATTCGATAAATTAAGGTACGAGGCGCTTTACGCAAATGACGCATCAAAAAGTTATCAACTCTCTGCCCTGCATCTTCCTCAGTCACGTCTATTAATTTAACATTTGCCATTACTTACTCATTCGTTGAAATCTGATTCTTAACAGCCTTGGTAAACTGCATCTTATTGACACTTAATCATTGGAAATATAACGTCATAAAACCACATTAATAACCGCTCTAAAAACCCATGGAAAATCCCATTTTAAGAAAAACTTCCACAAGTTATCCACAAGAATACCCACAAGGCTAACTATATTAGGTCTATTTAGTGAAATTTGCGACAGTTTACAGCCTGAAAGCGAGGTTGTCATTGCGCAGTTGTAAAATGAGTGATATATTTACGTGGCTTAATTTGTAAGCGATGCTTTCGTAGCAAACCATACTGACCCTACGGGTCTAGTGAAGTAGCACGATTTACGTGAAAGAATTTTCAATACCGACAGAAATCGGCGGCCTATCAAACCATAGGAAACTGGAGCGCTTTTGTTCATACAGAGCCCTCCTAATACGCTTAAATTTATTCTGTTTTATCAAAACTTCTGAGCCACACATCCATACAAGACACCAAAAGCCCCAACACCTCTCTTTTACATAAAACGAAAGAGGATGTTGAGAAAATTGACTGGCGCTGCACTTAACTAACCTCACGAAAAGGTTAACCATAGAGTCATAAGACGCCACATCAATGATACGAGAGCTAAATCAAGCTGAAAGTATTGTAAAAAACAGACATTGTCTGCCGGCTAGAGCAAACAGCCCAAAAATAAAAAATAATGCGTTTGCTCGATACCAGTGTTACACAAAGATAGAACGATACCGATGAAGCGTAATACGGCGCTTCATTTGCCCACAGAGGCTATTGCAAAAAGATGCGAGACGTTACACTCAAGCTCGGCGCCAAAAGCGCCAGAGCTCACGGAAACAGTCGCAAAAACAAACTTTTTTATTCTTGTCTAACAACTCGCCTACACAAAACTCTTCAGACCTCTGAGCAAGATCTCTCGTCCGCTTTTTCTGTCTTCTATTCATGATGTCTCTCAGATAACAAAAAAAGAGAAAAGCATGAAAAGAATGCTCATTAATGCGACTCAGTCAGAAGAGACGCGCATTGCCCTTGTTAGCGGGCAAACCCTGTACGACCTAGATGTAGAAACGCCACGTCACCAGAAGAAAAAAGCAAATATTTACAAAGGTAAAATCACTCGCATCGAGCCGAGTTTAGAAGCCGCTTTTATCGACTACGGCTCTGAACGCCACGGTTTCTTACCTTTCAAAGAAGTTGCTGAAGAGTACTTTCCTAAGACCAAACCAGAATCTGGCCGCTTTAGCATCAAAGACGTTCTAAAAGAAGGTCAAGAGATTATTGTTCAGGTTCAAAAAGAAGAACGTGGTAATAAAGGTGCCGCCTTAACAACTCAAATTACACTGGCTGGCCCTTATGTTGTAATGATGCCAAACAACCCTAAAGCGGGTGGCATCTCTCGCCGTATCGAAGGCGATGAGCGCACTGACATTCGCGATACATTACGTGATTTAAATACGCCTGAAGGCATGGGATTAATCATCCGTACTGCGGGCGTTGACAAAAACACTGAAGAACTACAATGGGGTGTTAACTACCTGGTACAACTTTGGGAAGCTGTTAAAAAAGCCTCTACTGAACAAGCCGCACCCTTCCTGATCCATCAAGAATCAGACATTGTTATCCTTGCCATCCGTGATTACCTTCGCCAGGACATTGGTGAAATCATCATTGATAATATGGAAGTCTTCCATAGAGCACGTGATTTCATACAACACGTCATGCCTGAGCAAGTCTATAAAGTAAAACCGTATCAAGATACGATCCCTCTATTTACTCGTTTTCAAATTGAATCTCAGATTGAATCCGCGTATCAACGTGAAGTATCACTACCGTCAGGTGGTTCTATTGTGATTGATATCACAGAAGCTTTGACCGCAATTGACATCAACTCAAGCCGCTCCACTAAAGGTTCGGACATTGAAGACACCGCGTTCACTACCAATATGGAAGCGGCTTGCGAAATTGCTCGTCAACTACGCCTTCGTGATTTAGGTGGTTTAGTGGTTATCGATTTCATTGATATGCATTCAAACAAACACCAACGTGATGTTGAAAACAAAATTCGAGAAGCCGTTAAGTCTGATCGTGCACGTGTTCAAATCGGGAAGATCTCTCGTTTTGGTCTGCTTGAAATGTCTCGCCAGCGTTTACGCCCTTCTATTGAAGAATCCACTCAAATTGTATGCCCTCGCTGTCATGGTGTTGGGGTTATCCGTGGTGTTGAGTCTTTAGGTCTTTCTATCTTGCGTCTGCTTGAAGAAGAGAGCATGAAAGAGAATACGCGCCGCGTGACAGTACAATTACCGGTCGATGTTGCCACATTCCTTCTAAATGAAAAACGTGCTCAATTGATTCTGATTGAAGATCGTCATAACTTGCATATTTTGATTGTGCCAAATGAACATTTAGAAACGCCACAGTACATTATGGAACGTACACGTACTGGTGAAGATACTTCAATCCAAGCAAGTTATGAAATTAAGGAAATTTCACTTCCTGACTTTTCACTGACAGATGAAGATGCAAAACAGCAGCTGCCTAAAGAAGAGCCTGCCGTTAAACACATCCAACAGACAAAACCACCTCAATCAGCTATTGTGACGGAAGCACCTGAAAAAGTAGTCGCTAAAGTTGAAACTGAAGTGAAACCTGGTTTGTTCTCTCGTGTCTGGAACTCTTTATTTGGTAAGACTGAAGAGCCTGAAGCGCCTCAAAGACCTTCTCGTCCAAATCCACGTCGTAACAACAACCGTAATCGCAACCGTAATGAACGTGATGACAATCGTGGAGGTCGTAACCGCAACCGCAATGAACGTGATGACACCCGCAATAAGCGCCGTCCACCGACTGATGCGACTGATGCGACTGAAGATAAGGATTCTCAAGCAACTTCAGATCAACAAAGAAAGCCTAATCGTCGTCCAAACCGCGACAATCGTAAACGCAATAAAGATCGTGAAACTCAGGCTCCAACGGCTGATGAAAACGTAACCTCTAGCGCAGCGGTCGATACGACATCACAAGATCAACCTAATGAGCGAAAAGGTAAAAAACCTCAGAAGCCTCAAGGTCGTAATCGCAGTCGCTATAACAGCCGTCGTCGCGCACCTGCTAATGCTGAAACATTATCAATTGATTCTCCAGCACCGGGTTCGGAACGCACTGAGCGTCCTGAAGCCATTGCTGAGAAAAAATCAGCTGAGAACAGCGTGACTCAGACTGTTGATACCGCTGTTGAAACCACCAACACTGTGGCACCAACGGTTGATAAGTTAGCCGAAAAAACGGTTGAGACTCCTGTTGAAACAGCGCCAACTCAGCCAACCACTGAAAAGCTGGTTGTCGAAGAGAGTGCGGCTGAAATAACAGCTGAAGCGCCAGTAGAAGCAACAGCCGTAAAGTCTACGATTGAAACTCCAATTGTAGAAACGCCTGCTGAAATTCAAGCTGAACCGGAGGCTCAAACGGAGACTCCACAAGTCGCTGACACTGAAGCTGTAACAGAGACTAAAGATGTAGTCACTGAGACCCCTTCAGAAGAGAGTGGAGAAGCACCAGAGAAAAAAGCTAGACCTAGAAGACCTAGAAGACCTCGTGGTCCAAGAAAGCCTAGAACGGCTGAAAGTAAGGTTCAAAAGGAGTCTTCGGATAGTTCAACTTCAGCACAAACTGAAGCTAAAGCCGAAGTCGCACCAAAACCGGAAACGACTTCAAAAGAGTCATAATCTTCTGGTTATTTTGCACCTACAAAAACACCGCCCATTGGCGGTGTTTTTGTATCTGGGTTTTATAAATCCAGCCAGATCATCTGAATGAACTATTAAAGATAAGCGAACCATAACGGTGAACTCAATCAACCCTAATCAAATCAACAGTTGACCAGGCCTGGTACATCCTGCGGCTTTACAAAACCGCGTGAGCGCAGGACATGTCCTGCGGTTTTACCAAACCATGTAGGCGTAGGGTCACTTTATTTATGACAAATGATGCTGTTTGATATGCGCTAACAACCCTTGCGATGCCGACTCCACCAAATCAAATACATGGTCAAATCCCTGCGCTCCACCATAATAGGGATCGGGCACTTCTGACTCTGAAAAATCCTGAGTATAGTCCAAAAACATTTGCACCTTATCCACATGCTCTGGCAATGCCATGTCCATTAAGTTCGAATAGTTTGCATCATCCATCGCCAAAATATAGTCATAGACGTAATAATCACCAAAATCCACCTTGCGCGCTCGTAAGTCAGTCATATCAATCCCACGTTCTAACGCAACTTCAGTTGAACGGCCATCCGGTGACTTACCGATATGAAAAGCGGCGGTGCCAGCGGAATCAATTTCAATCCTATCCTCTAGTCCCGCTTGGATAACCAAGCTCCTAAAGACACCATGTGCCGTCGGCGAACGGCAAATATTGCCCAGACACACAAATAAAACAGAGACCTTTTTAGATTTATCAGTCATTTCAATAGACACCTTGGTTTAAAATAAGCCAATAGTTTACAAGGCCTATTTATAAAATGCACTCATCCCCTACTTTTCCGAACCAATTTATCTTTGATTCCAGCTGGATTCATTATGCCGATGCAGACATTGTGATTGCGAACAAACCGAGTGGTTTACTCTCTGTGCCGGGACGAGGGCCTGAAAAACACGAGTGTTTGTTATCTCATTTACAGGTGACTTACCCAGAGATAAAAATTGTCCATCGCTTAGACATGGATACTTCGGGCTTAATGGTTCTTGCCTTAACGGCAGAGGTACACCGTGCGCTAAGCCGCCAATTTCAAGAACGAGAAACCTCAAAAACGTATCAAGCCATCTGCGCCGGCATGCCTTCAGTACAACAAGGCTCCATCAGCTTGCCCATGCGTTGCGACTGGGAGCGCCGCCCTCTGCAAATGATTGACTTTAAACAAGGCAAGTCGGCACAAACTCACTGGAAGGTCCTACTACAAAGCAACAATCAGTTTCTGGTCGAGCTCACCCCCATCACTGGCCGCTCTCATCAACTCAGATTACATATGAAATCATTGGGTCACCCCATATTAGGTGACAACTTATATGCCGATGAAATTGCACTCAGCATGTCTCCTCGACTACTTTTACATGCGACTAGCTTAAGTTTACCCACCTGTCACCAGCCAATGGATTGAATTCCATCTACTGCCTGACTTCTCACTGCCC
>VCMI01000112.1 GCA_006222135.1 Thiomicrorhabdus sp.
GAAAGTCGATAATCATTTGTGAGAGCTTAGTGACAAGCTGGTCTGTTTGTTCTTTGGCTCATTACAAAGCTCGGTAGCAAACGCACCGTATCACCACGTGTGACATTAATTAATAAGCCTTTATCTAGGGCTGTTTTGATCAGTTCACCACAAGGGCGGTCAATTTGAATGCCGATCATATAGCCCATGCCACGGATGGCAACGACCCCAGCTTGCCCTTCAAGTGTTGATCTGAATTGGTTTAGCAGTAATTCACCTTTTTTGGCAACTGCTGGGATAAAATTGTGTGTCTTAAGCACTTCAATCACCGCTAAACCTGCAGCACACGCTAAAGGGTTGCCGCCAAAAGTGGTGCCGTGATTGCCAGGGACTAAAACATCAGTCGCTCTGTTGCTGGCGATACAGGCACCAATCGGCACGCCATTGCCAAGCGCTTTCGCGAGTGTTAAGACATCAGGCGTGATGTTTTCATGTTGAAAAGCAAACCATTGACCGGTACGACCCATGCCAGTTTGAATCTCATCAATCATCAGTAACCAGTTATTGGCATCACAGATTTTTCTCAAAGCGCTTAAATAGCCTTTTTGTGGAACATGAACACCACCTTCGCCTTGAATCGGTTCAACTAATATTGCCACAATGTCACGGTTGTCAGAGAGTGCTTCGACCGCTGGCACGTTATCAAACGGTACATGAGTGAATCCGCCCACTAAAGGCTGAAAACCTTCGTGTACTTTTGAGTTACCTGTGGCAGAAAGCGTGGCCATGGTTCGACCATGAAAGCTGTTTTCCATCACGATAATGGTCGGGTTCGTAATGTTCTGCTGGTTGCCGAATTTTTTAGTCAATTTTTATGGCGGCTTCATTGGCCTCTGCACCGGAGTTACCAAAAAACACTTGCTCCATGCCTGAGAGCTCAGTCAACCGATCCGCTAACAGCTGCTGATTTTTAATGTTGTATAAGTTGGAGGTGTGTATAAGTTGCTGACTCTGCTTACAGATCGCTTCAGAAATGAATGGATGAGCATGCCCTAAACTGGTCACGGCAATACCACTGATAGCGTCTAAATACGTTTTACCTTCACTGTCTTGCAAGGTCGCGCCATCGCCTTTTTCAAAGGTAACGGGCAATCTGGCATAGGTGTTCATAATGTGGTTCGCCATACTCATTCTTTCCTATCACGCCTGTAGCGTAAAAATAATACGAGACCTTTATACGAGTCGGGGGCGAGATAGAAATGAGATAAAATTTAGGCTGATTGCGGTAAAAATCGTGGGTAATAGCGAGCTATTGCTTAGGTTTTTAACAAAAATCAGTCAAATTTTAGCCATTTGTAGCCGTTCATTGACTCGTGTAGAGGTTTCAATCCAATGCTTATAAAACAAAAAAGCAACTGATGAGTTGAGTATTTTTAAATCATCTTAATTGTAAATCAACAAGTAAGACTTAAAAATGCCACCCAGTGCAGTTGCTTTTTTGGATACAAGAAATCCAAAGAAGTGATTTTAGCGAAACAGCAGAAAATATCAAGCAATTTCCTTATTTAGAGTCTGAATACTCTGGTTTTTAGTGCTAATTTAGGTCTATTTAACGGTTAATGGCGTTTTAATGTTTTTAATGTGATTAAAGTTTGAGTTAAAGGGGTCGGTTTAGGATAAAATATCGCCCTTATATTTTATGAATAGATTTGTGGAGTAGTTTTAATGCAAACGATGGATGATAGAGATGGCGTAATCTGGTTAGATGGCGAGATGGTTCCTTGGCGCGAAGCCAAAGTGCATGTGTTAACCCATACGCTGCATTACGGGATGGGTGTGTTTGAAGGTGTTCGCGCTTATGAAGCCGACCAGGGACCGTCTATTTTCCGTTTAGAGGCCCATACCAAACGTCTGACTAACTCTGCAAAAATCATGAATATGCCTATGCCTTTTGATAAAGCGACTTTAGATGCGGCGCAGTGTGCGGTGGTTCGTGAAAACAATCTAAAATCGGCTTATATTCGTCCTATGGCCTTTTATGGTTCAGAAGGGATGGGCTTACGCGCAGATAACCTAAAAACTCATGTAATGGTTGCGGCTTGGGAATGGGGCGCATATATGGGCGAAGAGAATCTAACTCGAGGCATTAAGATTGCCACATCTTCTTTTACCCGCCATCATGTGAATATCACCATGACTAAGGCTAAATCTAACGGTTCTTACATGAATTCCATGTTGGCTCTGCAAGAAGCTGTTAGCCATGGTTGTGATGAAGCCTTGTTGTTGGATGTAGATGGTTACGTTGCCGAAGGTTCAGGCGAAAACTTCTTTATGGTCACAGATGGTGTGCTTTATACCCCTGAATTAACTTGTTGTTTAGATGGGATTACGCGTAAAACCATTATGACTCTGGCGAAAGAGATTGGGCTTGAGGTTGTTGAGAAGAAAATTACTCGTGATGAAGTCTATATTGCGGATGAGGCTTTCTTTACTGGAACAGCCGCAGAAGTGACACCGATTCGTGAATTAGATACTCGTCCGATTGGGATTGGTTCGCGTGGTCCGATTACTGAAAAGCTACAAGCTATGTACTTTGATATCGTCCACGGTCGTTCACCAGCGCATATGGATTGGTTGACGACCGTCGCTTAATAAGGAGAAGTTCAGATGAGTGAAAATTCAACAAATTCAAAATTGCATTATGAAGTAACTTATGATGATTTGCCTCTACATTGCCCTACATCCGATATGAGCCAATGGAATTCTCATCCAAGAGTCTTTTTACCGATTGAAAAAACCGGTAAAGCAAAGTGCCCTTATTGTGGTTCTGAATATACTTTAAAAGACTTTGATCCAAGTCACTCTGCACACTGATTTTAAAACTAACCAGGCCTGGTCAGTTTGATTTTAGAAGGCTTTAGATTTAAGGCCTGACAATAAAAACCCACTTTAAATACGTTTAAGGTGGGTTTTTTTATGGTTGGTTGAAACGCTATTTCAGGACGATTCTGAAAAGGGTTGAGTTTAATCGCCTGTTTTAATACTCTTTTAAATTCCAACGGTTATGCACCCACAAGTATTGGCTTGGATTGCGACGAATCTCTGCTTCATAGAGATGGTGTAGACGTAATGTATCCGCAACATCATCTCCAGATGGAAAATTTTCTAAAGCGGGTAAGAACTCGACTTCATATTGATTGTTAGGCAAGCGACGGGTAAAGGTCGGTACCACCGCGCAACCGGTCATTTTGGCTATCTTTGAGGTCGCCGGATTACTTGTGGTGGGATGCCCGAAAAAATCCACTTTTACATGGCCTTTGGCGCGATAGCGTTGATCGGGCAAAAAAGTCATACTTTTACCTGCGCGTAAAACTTTTAACATCAAGCGTGTATTGGCATTAGAGACGGGCTCTACTTTCTGACCATCGCTAAACTGAATAGAACGGCCTTTGGCAATCAAGTAATCCATTAAAGGATTGTCATGAGGGCGATAAACCGCATGGTAATTTGTCAAAAAAGAGACGAACAGGCCAGTTAGTTCCAAAGTCGTAAAGTGGGGTGCAAGAATCAACACACCTTTGCCTTGCTGTTGGGCATGCTGTAGGTTTTCTTCACCGATAAAGTTGACCATCTCTCTTTCACGCGCATGAGCATGGTTTTTCTTATGATCTCCCCACCAAACGATCGTCATTTCCATCAAGCTAATGCCTAATGATTCAAAATGAGATTTAAGTATGGCTTGTTGCTCAAGGGGTGTTTTGTCAGGAAAGCAGAGTTTAATATTGGCAAGCGCTAGGCGGCGACGCTTTGAAGAGAGTCTATGAAGAATGTGGCCGAGGAATTTTCCGACAGAAAATTTCCAGCGATAAGGCAGGTAACCTAGGAGTTTAAGTAACCCTATTCCTAGCCAAATACCCCAATATTTTGGGTGGATAAAGTTAGGTTGTGGAAGGTTTTTCGCAGTTTTAGGCATCGATATCATGTCCTAATTGATAGAGCTTGGCATAGAAGCCTTGTTGCTCGATAAGCGTTTGGTGCGAGCCAATCTCAATCAGTTGTCCTTGATCTAATACAGCAATTTGGTCCGCATTTTCTATGGTGCTTAAGCGATGTGCAATGATAATAACGGTTCTATTTTGTCTTAGCTTATCCATAGCTAGCTGAATCATTTTCTCACTCTGATTGTCCAGGGCAGAAGTCGCTTCGTCAAAGATGAGGATCGGCGCATTTTTCAAGAAGGCACGCGCGATGGCCAAACGTTGACGTTGGCCGCCAGAAAGTTGATTGCCGTTTTCGCCAATATTCGTGTCGAGTCCTAAAGAGAACTTTTCAATGAATTCCCAAGCGTAAGCGGCTTTCGCGGCCGCAATAATCTCTTCACGACTCACGTTTTCTAGTCCATAAGCGATATTGGCGGCGACCGTGTCATCAAACAAGGTAACTTTTTGACTGACCAGTGCAATCTGTCGCCTTAAGAAATACCGATCTAGGGTGAGGATGTTCTCACCATCAAGCCTAATTTGACCTGAGGTAGGATCATAAAAGCGAGCAATAAGATTTACGAGTGTAGATTTTCCACTGCCGGATTGACCAACTAAAGCCGTTGTCTGGCCAGCAGGGATTTTAATGTTTAGATTTGATATCGCTGGAGTTTGGCTGTTGGGATAACGAAAATCAACTTTTTCAAAAACGAGTTCACCTTTTAAATTCGTTAAGACTTTTTGACCGTTATTCGGTTCGTCAGGCTGATCAAGCAGTTCAAAGATACTTTCAGAGGCCGCCATGCCTTTTTGGATGACTTCATTGACGCTAGTTAATCGACGAATGGGTTCAAAAATTAGGGCCATTGCCGTGATGTAAGCTAGTAATTCCCCTGTTGTAAATTGATTGTCGGCTGACATTTGCAGTGCAATATAAACAATGCCCGCCAAAGCGATGGCGGCTAAAACTTGTACTAAAGGAACATTAAGCGCGGACACTTTAGTGACTTTCATAGTGTTGTTCAGTAGTTCTGTTGCGCTGTACTGAAAGCGATTCTGCTCATATTGTTCAGCACCATAGACTTTTATGTCTTGATGGGCTGTAAGGCCTTCTTCCAAGCGGTGAGTAAGTTGCCCCATATTCGACTGCATGGCTTTACTGGAGTGACGCATCAGCTTGCTGGCTCTATCAATGATGAAAGCGACGACCGGGCCAATCAAAAATAAAATAAGAGTTAATTGCCACGAGATGTAGAGTAAATAAGCGAGTAGCGCAAAAACAGTCAAAGTGTCTCGAATTAAAGTCACCCAAGCCGTAGAGAGCGCAGTACTGGCTTGCGGTACATCATAGGTGATTTTAGACATGAGTTTACCCGTGCTATAGCTTAGGAAAACATCAAACGGTAAATGCTGCATTTTGCGGTACATGTCTTTACGAATCGCAAGAATGGCTTTTTGAGCAATCCATTGGCTGAAGACTTTACTGAAATATTCGGCAATCCCTTTAACAATAAAGACGCCAGCCAGTAGTAGTGGTATCCATACAAAAGAATCAGGGTTTTTAGCAATTAAGCTTTCATCGACCAGTTCTTTCAGGACCATCGCGGTTGCTGGCTCCATCGCTGCAATGACTATGATGGCAAATAGAGTAATGGCAATCATGCCCTTGTAAGGCGTGATATAGGCTAATAAACGGCGGTAAAGTGACAGGGTCGCACGGTCGAGCATGAGTTACTCTCTTCTTAAGATTTTATTGACGACAATGTTGGCCCAACCAGCACTGTGGAAAGTCGCATTTAAAGCGGGCTTATCGTAATGCTCTGTAACCCATTCCAAGAACGAAATATCAGGATTCGTTTTTTGAAATTCGAGGAAGCTGTCAAAGAAATAATCCAATTTTCCAGTTTCAGCCCAGCGAAAATGGCCGTATTTCATGCTGAGTTGATTCAAAGAATCTTCTATGGATTTTTTTTCAATGAAAAGTTCGTAAAAAACACTCATTAATCCTGCTCTATCAGCACCTGATTTGCAATGGATTAAAATGGGATACTCTGCATTTTCAAGAATGGTTTTGGCTTCTAGGATTTTATCGACATCCGGAAGGCTTCTGGAAGACATTGCATGATTAAAAAGCTTGATGCCAAATCGTTCACAAGCCTCTTTCTCTAAGAGGTACTGTCCCGTTTTATCTGCGCGGCGCATGCTGATAATAGTTTTAACGCCTTTTTTTCTTGAAAGTTGTTTAATAAAACCAGGCGAAGGGTGGTTGCTACGGTAAGCCTTTGGGGAGATGGCGTAAAAGTTGCGATAGATCACGCGCAAAAACTCATGATCGATAAACCAGGCTTCTAGGTGAGCTTTGAATCTGCCCAATTTGTTTTGAAGATGTGCCATGCAGCTGTCTTTATATCGATAAAATAGGAGGGTATTTTACCCTTTTAAAGGCTCTAAATGATAGAATTGCGCTTTCAATTTATTGCATGTTTGAGGTGTCTGTGTCAAAGGTAATTCAATCCCATTGGTGGTCGGCTCTATTTGTCCTATTTTTCCCGCTTTTAATTATGTATGGCTACTCCGATTTTATCCGTAGTTCAGAATTAAACTCGCGTTTGGGATGGCTGTTGATGGTTGGCGGATTAGCCTATCTTTTTAGATACACCGTCTTACAGAAGTTATTGTTGGGGGTGCTATTTTTAATGGTGCTCTCGGGTAGTTTTGACATCTTATATGCCGTTACATTTGGTGGCGTGTTTACGAGTGCTTCTTTTGAGGCGATGGCGGTTACCGATACGCATGAAAGCTTAGGGTTTATACTTGCCTATGCTTCACTTGAAAATGTGTTGTTGATCGCTTTCTATATTGTTATGTCCTATTTTTTGTTGAGTCGAATTTTATTCAGAGCCCCCGTTTATACGCGACAAAAAGTATGGGCCGCGTTGGGTATTTTAATGTTTTTGATTGCGATCCAACAAATGAATCAACGTGGCCGAACGTTTGATACTATCCCAGGTTTTACAGGGGTAGCGATTGATTATGTTTCGAATCAAGAGGCCATGGATACGATCATTGCTAACAGAAAGACACTTTATCAAAATAAAGATTTTAGTGCCAAAATGATCAGTGCTAAACCGCAAACCTATGTGATTGTAGTAGGGGAGGCTTTAAATCGAAATCACATGTCTTTATATGGTTATGATCGTGATACGACGCCGAACTTAAATCGATTGAGTTCTGAGTTTATTAAATTTGATAATGTTGTGTCTGCCTTCGCTCAAACCAGACCTTCTTTAAGTGTCGCTCTCACGGAAGCAGATACGGTCAATGGCTTAAAAGAAGCGCAAGCGATTAGTTTGTTGGGCGCCATGAAAAAAGCAGGTTTTAAAACCTGGTGGATTTCCAATCAACAGCCATTAAGAAAACCAACCACCCCGATGGCAGCTTTGGCCGATGTTGATCATTTTATCAGTCATGATTTTCACGGTGTAGCAACGCATCGCTATGATGGTTACATGCTGCCCTCGGTCAAAGGTGCAATTGCAGATAAAGCCCTGCATAAGGTCATTTTTGTACATTTTATGGGTAGCCATTTGCAGTACAAAAACCGCTACCCAGTAGATAAGGCTCTTTTTAAAGGTGAAGAAGGTGTTCAAGCTTATGTCAAAAATCCCTCGGATTCTGAGCTAGAGTATATCAATAGCTATGATGATTCTGTGCACTACACCGACAGTGTGGTGGGTGAAATATTGACTGAGTTACAGAGCATTAAAGGCATAGCGGCACTGAGCTTTTTTGCGGACTATGGTGAAGAAGTCTTTGATAGCAAGGATTTTAAGGGCCATGGTCCTGATGGCGCAACTCATAATATGCTAGAGATTCCTTTTATTTTTTGGCGTAATGAAGCTTATAAAACAGAGTTTAAAGCGGTCGATGATTTGCTACAAAGTCTCCAACACGAGTCGATGATGTTAGATGACTTCTTTCATTTTGGTTTATGTACTGCTCAAGTGCAAAGTGATTTATTGAAGTCTGAGCGGTCGGCATGCTCGCCGAATTACCAAGCGAAACCCCGCATTATTTATGGAAAAGACTACGATAAGGAAATGCAGTGAAATCTCCCCATGTAGGACTTAAGAGAGTTTTTCACGCAGTTGGTTATTCATGGAAAGGCTTTCGCTCTACATGGAAGCATGAAGCGGCTTTTCGACAAGAGCTTATTCTGTTTGTTTTTTTGACCCCTTTAGCCTTTTGGTTAGGCAATAATAGTATTGAAGTCATTTTTTTAATAGCGACTTTACTCTTTGTCCTAATTGTTGAGCTATTGAACTCAGCGATAGAGTCCGTCGTTGATCGAACTGGACATGAATACCATAAGTTGTCTGGACGCGCCAAAGATCAAGCTTCAGCCGCTGTCTTGTTATCTTTTTTAGTCGCCATCCTTATTTGGGGTGGGTTTATTTTTACCAAATTAATGAGTTAGAGAATTATGATTGTAGTCACAGGTGGCGCAGGTTTTATTGGTAGTAATATTGTGAAGGCGCTTAATAAGCAAGGCCGCACGGATATTATTGTGGTCGATAATTTAAAGAATGGTAAAAAATTCATCAATATTGCCGATTGTGAAATTGCGGATTATTTGGATAAAGAAGATTTTCAACAGCGCATTTTTGCAGAGCAAGGGTTGCCTGATATTGAAGCGGTATTTCATGAAGGCGCCTGTTCTTCGACGACGGAATGGGACGGTAAGTTCATGATGGATAATAATTATGAGTACTCGAAAGATGTGCTTAATTATTGCCTGAGTTGGAATACCCCATTCTTTTATGCCTCTTCTGCATCCGTCTATGGGGAAGGGCCTGATTTTATTGAAGAACGAATTTATGAACAACCGTTAAATGTTTACGGCTTTTCAAAATTTCAATTTGATCAATATGTCCGTCAAATACTACCGAAAGCAAAGAGCCAGGTCGTTGGCTTTAGATACTTTAATGTTTACGGCCCTCGTGAACAACATAAAGGGGATATGGCAAGTGTTGCTTTTAAATTACATAACCAAATTTTGGCGGGCGAAAATGTAAAATTATTTGGTGAATACGGTGGTTATGGCCCAGGCATGCAGGCTCGTGATTTTGTTTATATTGATGATGTTGTTGCCGTTAATCTATGGTTTTTAGATAACCCAGATAAATCGGGTATCTTTAACTTAGGCCCCGCTGCCGCAGAGCCGTTTAAGAATATTGCAGATGCCGTGATTGATTTTCATGGCAAAGGTGAAATCGAATATATCGATTTCCCAGAACATCTAAAAGGGGCTTACCAGTGCTTTACTCAGGCAGATAATTCAGCCTTAAGAGCCGCGGGTTACGATAAGCCATTCAATTCGGTCGCGGAGGGGGTTCACAAATACCTGCAGTGGTTGACTGAAAATCCAAGAGTATTAGACTTTAAATAACAGTATGCGCATTCTATTAATTAAAATGTCGTCAATGGGAGATGTGTTCCACACGTTTCCAGCTTTGTCAGACGCTCAAAAAAACTTACCAGGCCTGGTTGTCGATTGGGTGGTTGAGAAAGGCTTTGCAGAAATCCCGCAATGGCATCCTCTCGTAGATAAAGTCTATCCCATTGAATTGCGTAAGTGGCGTAAAACACCGTTTTCAAAACAGGCTCGTCTAGAGATGAAAACGTTTTTTGAGACGATTAACCAAACCCAATATGATTTGATTATTGATGCGCAAGGACTTTATAAAAGCCTTTGGGTGGGTAGAAAGGTGAATGCACCGATTAGCGGCCTGGATTTTAAAAGTGCCCGCGAACCTTTATCGAGTCTGTTTTATAAGAATAAGTATTCAGTTGCCAAAGACCAGCATGCTATTTTGCGGTTACGCCAACTCTTCGCACAAGCTTTGGATTATCCTTTAGCGGAAAATGCGCCGATTGTTTATGGCTTAAATACCCAGGCCTGGTCAAAACCAGAAGTCCTCATTGAGAATGTCGGACAAGACGATTACTGGGTATTTCTGCATGGCACCACTTGGGAAACCAAGTACTGGCCAGAAGAGCATTGGATTGAATTGCTACATAAAACGAATGCTTCGGGTGTTAAAGTCATTCTGCCTTGGGGCAATCAAGAAGAGCATGATCGTGCACTTCGCATCGCCAGTGTTTCAAAAAACAACCAGGTCTGGGTGCCCGACGCAATGTTAAGTTTAAACACGGTCGCTAAAATGCTTAAAAATGCTCAAGCAGTGGTTTCGGTCGATACGGGGTTATCACATGTCGCGGCGGCCTTAGAAGTGCCGATGGTGGTTTTATATCGCGTGACAGATCCTAAATTGGTGGGGGCGGATGGTGCAAAAGTCACACGATTAGAGTCGCCTTGTGCGCCTGGTTATATAAAAGAATTTAAAGACTCTATTCAAGAACAATATTCCTTGCAAGGTTTGGATGCGAAGAGTGTATGGCAATGTCTGGAAAATCAATTAGAGCTCAGTTATGAGTCTTAAGGAAAGCGTCAAATGTTAAGTTTATTTAAACTATTTAGTTTTAGACAGTTTGGTTCGCAACCTGTGAAGTTGGCTATGAGCTTGATGGTAAAGGATGAAATCGATTTGATTGAAGCTAATATCAGGGTTCATTCAGCTTTAGGGGTTGATTGTTTCGTGGTTCTTGATAATGGTTCGTCCGATGGAACGCTTGAAGTATTAAAGCGGCTAGCTCAGGAGTTTGAGTTACATTTAATTGACCGTCCGGTTGTTGACTATAGGCAAAGTGACTGGCGTACAGAGATGGCGCTGATTGCGCGTGATGTAATGAGTGCAGATTGGGTCATCTCAAATGATGCAGATGAGTTTTGGATGCCGCAGGGCGCTTCATTAAAACAAGGTTTGTCTAAGAGGGGCTCGATTATCGAGTTTGAACGTTCGAATGTACAATTGGACACCGAGTCTGAATCAAAACTGTTTTATGAGCGTGTCTATCGTGCGAATCATCCCATTCTTTATCCTAAAAAGAATCAACTGAAAGAAGATAATATGTCGATTCAATTGGGCAAAATTCATGGCAAAGTGATGGTTAATTTGCATGGTTTAATGCGCATTAAGGGTGGTAATCATCGAGCATGGCATTGGTGGTCTTGGTTGAATGCCGCTACTTCAGATAAAGCGTTGGTTTATCATTATGGTATTGGTTCAAAGGCACACTTCTTAAATCATATTGAGAATAGACAAACCCTATTAGCAAAAGGAGTGTCCAAAATGGGCGATCATTATCGCCGTTGGGTCAGAATGGCTAATGATGGTGTGATTGATCAAGAGTGGCAGCGCCTTGTTCTGGATAAAGATGCGATTGACGTGTTGCAGAAGTATGGTGTGATTGTTAAAGACACGCGTGCTAAAGAGATTATTCAAGGTATCTTGAAACAGAATGACTAAAGATCTGTATATTATTTCATCGGTTTTTCACTTGTTAATTGCGGCGGCGGTTGCCGCATCAAGGCCAAACAATAAAGCTAACTGGGTTTTTATACGTTTTAATAAAAAGCGTTTTCAAGACTTGCAGCCTTGCTTATTGAGTCTGGTGGGATCCGAGGGTCAGGTTCTCTATTTAGATGATTCGAGCAATTCCGTAAAGCAGCGGAAGAAAAATTCAGAAGTTTTGTTAAATTTTGCAAAAGAGAGTCATATCTCGCAAGTTTTTGTTGGCAATGATCGTCATGTTGAATTTCAATTTTTAGCGCACTTTCTAAAAAAAGAAATCCCAAGCTTGCGTTCTATTTATTTGGATGAGGGTTTGTACAGCTACATAGGACGAAAAGCTTCGGGCGCAATTGCCGAGCGGATAGTCGACCAAGCGCTTAAGCGTCTTGTATATGGTGCTTGGTGGCAAACGCCGAAAACGATTGGTGCATCGGATTATATTGATGAAGTATGGTTAGCCTACCCTGAGCAGGTCTGCTCTATTTTACAGTCCAAAGTAAGAACCCAATTACCTCTAGAAGGGTTTGAGTCAACACTATTTCAGGGCTTTATTAAGTGCTGGGGAGGCTTGTTTGATTTACCCATTAATCTGCACAAAGTGGATTTTATCCTGACCATTACCGATGAAAAAACTTTGCTAAGTTCCCTGGCTATGAAGCGTCAATCAGAGACTTAGTCAGGTCGTTGATTGCCGAAGGGCATAAGGTTGCGGTGAAGTATCACCCGAATGCCAATCAGCAAGATTTATTAAGGTTGGCCGTTATTTCTGATCAGGTGTCGATTTTACCTTCTGGCTTGCCGTTTGAAGTATTGTTACCGTTATTATCATCAGCCACTCTCATTGCTGAGTTTTCTTCTACCTTAATTACGAGTCGATTACTCAACCCCAAAATGACGGTGTGGTCGGTTGTTCATACTGATCAGCATGTTCCACTAGAACTGAGCCGTTTGTGCGAGGCTTTAGAGATTAAGTCAATGTCGATTGATGAACTTAAACGGAAAATCAAGGCAGAATGAATTTGGAAAAGTTACTTTTTTTGCCTTCGACGCCCTTAAATGTTCTGTTAAGTGCCGCTTTTGCTTTGCAGCAAGATTCTCAAACAGTCATGGAGCTTTGGCTGATTGATCAACGAAAAATGGATAATAATCCTTATTTTAAGGCATTAGTAGACTGGAAACAGTCGCCCTTTAAACAAATCAAACTTTTACCTGGGCAGGCCAAAGGCTTGCAAAAACTTAAAGAAAGACGGCAAAATTTTGCTACGCTTAGTGATGGCTTAGAGCAATTTAGGCCTAATCAAATAATGGTGGGTAGTGATCGTCGCATTGAATTTCAGTATGCGATGCATTATTTGAAAGAGATGGGCCAAACAGTTAATAGTGTTTATTTGGATGATGGACTCTACTCCTATGCAGGAAGAGATACGCACCTATTCAAAGATGGTTTTAATGCTTTGCTTAAAAAATTGAGTTATGGACATTGGTGGGAGGAACCCAAAACGGTAGGTGCTTCAAGCCTAATTCACCAGGCCTGGTTGTTTCAACCGTCTTTAGCGGTCGAGGCTTTGCAGAAGAAGTCTTTAATGACTATTAACGTAGACTGGTTTAAATCGAGTGAACTTTTGGATTTGAGTCATACATTGGCAACTGTTCTGGGGGTGAATACTGACAAAATCCGTGAAGTGGATTTGTTGGTTTTGGTTCCACATCCTAATAACATAAAAAAATTCCTAATTATGCAGCACGTTTAAAGCAACGAGTTATACAAGAAATCGCTTCGGGCAAAAAAGTAGGTGTGAAATATCATCCACGGATGCCTGCCGATGATGTGCTTGATCTTAAGTCGTTAGGTGTTTATGACATAGTGCCTGCTCAGATGGCATTTGAATTTTGTTTACCAATGCTTTCTAAGGATTGTATTGTTTTAGGTGATATTGGTACCGCGCTTCTGACGACTAAATGGTTACGTCCAGAGATTGAAGTGCAAGCGGTGTTAGATAAAGATGATGACTTTCAAAAGCGATTTGTCGCGTTAACGCAATCGATGAATATTGATATTATTTCAAACTATAGCAATAGTCAGTGATGACAGACGTTTGCAAAGTTTTATTTTCATGAGATGGGATGTAGTAGAATGCGCCATCTTGGTAGTTTTGCATAGTAAGTCTAGAAAAGGGTGTTTATGAAAATCGCAGTCGCCGGAACAGGTTATGTTGGGCTTTCTATTTCGATGCTATTGGCTCAAAACCATGAAGTCATTGCTTTAGATATTGTTCCTGAAAAGATTGATTTACTTAACCGTAAAAAATCGCCTATTGTCGATATTGAAATCTCTGATTTTCTAGAGAACAAGTCCTTAAACTTTACTGCTACTTTGGATAAAACCCTCGCTTATAAAAATGCCGATTTTGTCGTTATAGCCACGCCAACTGACTACGACACTGTAACGAATACCTTTAATACGCGTTCAGTCGAAGCCGTTATCGCCGATGTCTTAGCCATTAATCCAAACACCACCATGATTATTAAATCCACTATTCCTGTGGGTTACACTGAGCAAGTGAAAGCTAAATTCAATTGCGATAATATTATCTTCTCCCCTGAATTCCTAAGAGAAGGCAAAGCGCTATACGATAATCTTTACCCTTCACGTATTGTTGTTGGAGCATTTTCAGAAGCCGCCAAAAGGTTTGCAGGACTGTTAGTGGAAGGCGCTCAAAAAGCGAAAGAAGAGATTTCAGTTCTATTCACTGACAATACTGAAGCCGAAGCGGTAAAACTCTTCTCTAATACCTATCTTGCGATGCGTGTCTCTTATTTTAATGAACTGGATACTTATTGTGAAAGTCACGGTTTAAGTAGTAAGCAAGTAATTGAAGGGGTCGGTTTAGACCCGCGTATTGGTAATCACTACAATAACCCAAGTTTTGGCTATGGTGGCTACTGTCTACCCAAAGACACGAAACAATTATTGGCTAACTTTCAAGATGTGCCTAATAACCTCATTCGTGCCATTGTCGATTCCAACACCACGCGTAAAGATTTTATTGCTGAGCAAATTATTAAACGTAATCCAAAAACAGTTGGCATCTATCGTTTGGTAATGAAGCAAGGCTCCGATAATTTTAGAGCCAGTGCTATTCAAGGCATTATGAAACGCATCAAAGCAAAAGGCATTCAAATCGTTATTTATGAACCAGTCCTTGAGGAAAATGAATTCTTCCATTCTAAAGTCATTCAAGACTTAACAGAGTTCAAAGCTTTGAGTGATGTCATTATTGCCAATCGGATGATTGACGATTTACAAGACGTGGTGGGCAAAGTCTACACGCGTGATTTATTTGGAAAAGATGAATGAATATTTTAGTAACAGGTTCAGCAGGATTTATCGGTTTTTTTGTTACTCAGGCATTATTAAAGCAAGGGCACACCGTAATAGGCATTGATAATCTAAATGATTATTATGACGTGTCTCTTAAGCATGCTCGATTAGAATTTTTAAACCAATTTTGTGAAGAGCATGATTGCCAAAAACACTATCAGTTTATCGAAATGGATGTTGCCGATAGAGAAACCATGAAATCCCTCTTTGCCGATAATATCTTCGATAGAGTTATACACCTCGCTGCACAAGCCGGTGTACGTTATTCCATTGAAAATCCACACGCTTATGTGGATTCAAACCTGATTGGTTTTGTGAATGTCCTGGAAGGCTGTCGTCAACAGCAGACCGCACATTTAGTCTATGCTTCTTCGAGCTCGGTTTATGGAATGAATAGTAAAATCCCATTTTCAACAGAAGATCGGGTGGATTATCCAATATCTCTGTATGCAGCGACGAAGAAATCGAATGAATTGATGGCGCACACTTATAGTCATCTTTATAACATCCCAACGACTGGATTACGTTTCTTCACCGTCTATGGTCCTTGGGGACGTCCAGATATGGCGTACTTCTCGTTCACACAGAAAATTATCAAGGGTGAAACGATTGATGTATTCAATCACGGACAGATGGAAAGAGACTTTACTTATATTGATGATATCGTAGAAGGTATTATTCGAGTGATGGATAATATTCCAAAGAAGCAATCCAGTGAGTTTTCAAACGCGGAAGCACCCTACAAAATCTACAATATTGGCAACAATCAACCGATTACCCTAGAGCGGTTTATTAATGCTATCGAGAATGCAGTAGGCAAAAAAGCCGCTCGTAATAATCTACCCATGCAGGCAGGTGATGTACCTAGAACGTATGCAGATGTGAGTGAGTTGATGGCAGATATCGATTTCAAACCGGCTACTGAGATTGAAGTTGGGATAAAGAATTTTGTAGATTGGTATTTATCGTAAAACTAAAAATGAAGTAGCCTTTATATTAAAGAGGTTGCGGAATCTGTAGCTGAATCAAAAAATTGAAGTTAAAAATAGGCTTATGAAATTTACTTAAGCTACTAACTATTTAGAAGAGAATGTTAAGGTGGTAAAATAATTATCGTTCCATTTAAAATGAGGTTCTAAATATCCTGCAGAATATTTCAATAAACTTTATTCCATGGTGAAACATAATCTCTCGTTTGCATTTGACTTTTACTATATTACTGATGACACAAAAGGGCTTGATACATCAATAAAAGCATTACCTTTATATGATGAATCTTTAACTGGCTGGTGGCACAGACTCTCCATTTTCCGTAAAGATTTTAACAATTTATCTGGTACAGAATTGTTTTAGATTTAGATATTGTCATTACTGATAACATTGATGATTTATTTCTTTATGAAAAGTGGAAACTTTGTTCAATTGCTGACAAAGGTAGAAGTAAATGAAATGTAATCAATAGCTCTGTGGTACGTTTTTAAATTGGTGAATTAGATTATGTTTGGGCAGGCTTTCAATATAATCATGAATGGATTCAAAAAACATGTCAAACAAACACTGGAGATTCATGGGCAACATTGGCGAGTGGCTAATGAAAAAAGATTATTTAAAAGCTTACGGGGAAGCAGTTTTACCGCCTAAAGCCAAAGTCGTAATTTCCCATGGAAAACCAGATCCTCTTGATGTTGTTAATGGTCCTTATAAATTGCGTAAAAGGCGTATCGTATATAAAGTTAATGGTAAATAAATCTTTGGGTTTGTTATAAAAACCTTGTCGTTAAAGTTAACATTTTTTAGAAGGAAATGAATGGTGTTTAAATATTTCCAAGTTATTGGGTTGCAAAGATCTGGAACAAATTGGGTAAATCAGCTAATAAAAGCAAACTTTAAAGTTAAAGAAAAAAAGTCTTTTTGGAAGCACCTTACTCCACTGGGAATTAAGGAGCATAGAGTTGAGAGGTATTCTAAGTATGGTTTAACTCTTAATCCAAACGCGTCCACTTTTTTATTGTATTAAGTAAAGATTTTGCTACCTGGAGTGAGTCAATTGAACGAAACTCAGAAGATTTTTTTAATTCGCATAAATTTCAAACCGAAGAACCTTTAAAAGAGGTTTATGGAGCTTGGTTTGAGTGGCAAAAGCAATATGCTAATAAGCCAAATTTTTTCCATTTAGATTACATTGATTTTTTAGAAAATTGGGAAGATGGCTTATTGGAAATTCAAAAAATAACCGGTTGGAAAAAAAAGTGGTTCAGACGCGGTTTTGTTAATGTTAAAAAAGTACCTAGATCACCAGATTTTGAATTAAAGTATTACAAAAAATCTAAGGCTGTGAGTGATTATTCATTTGTGAGGTCAATAATACAATTTCTCAAACGGACTTGAAGTGTTACTTCAGATAAAATTACTTCTCATGGTTTACGGGCTTTTATACTTTAAGTAGCTCAAAAAATAAAACATACATCCTGCTAGACTAGTTTTATATCGATTTTCAATTGAGACTATTCAATCGTTGTTAACTATTCATTAGTGGGATTGGCCTGCAGAAGGTATTGTAAAAGAAATCAATTTATTCAAAAATACAGAGAAATTTGTTGAAGTTCACCTTAATCATTGAATAAAGACACTGAAATTTTAGAATTTTAAAAATTATATATCTAGTAATTTAACAGAAGAACTCACTTTACTTTAAGTAAAAGTGTAAGTAAAAGTGTAAGTAAAAGGGTAAGTTTCGGAGTTTTTCAAGGTAGTTGTCCGATAAACGTGTTTTAAGCGACGGCTTGAACCGGAACAATTTCCCGATCCGGATTTAAGCTTACCGCGCCTACTGGTGTCCAATTTCTGGTCTGTCTGCCAGACCATCTTTCTGGATACTTTGATTTTGCTAATTCATACACCACTTTACGTTGTCCAAGCAGCGCTACATCTTTTAGCCCATGGCGCTCGCTAGGCGTTACATATCGAATACCGCTATGGCGATGTTCATGGTTGTAAAACTGTTCGAACTTCAACATCCACTGTCSTGKCATTAGTCGT
>VCMI01000113.1 GCA_006222135.1 Thiomicrorhabdus sp.
ACTGCTTGAGCTTTACCCCACTCTAGGCAAGGCATACCGATYGACWAGTGCTGTTCAATGATGTATGGGACATGCCAAATAAAGTGGCGGCAACGACGTTCCTGACCAACTGGTGCACGACGACGGTCGAAGAGTCAACTATTCCCGCCTTTATGGCTTTTGCAAAAACGGTCAAAAGACATTGGTCTGGAATTATTCACTTTGTCGAGTCGCGTATTAGCAACGGTATTTTGGAAGGCATTAATAGTAAGGTGCAATTAGCCAAAAGACGCGCCAGAGGCTATCGCAATATCGGGAATTTCATCAACATGATTTATTTCCTATGCGGAAAACTGAAATTCAACTACCCACTCTATTTCACATAGAGCCAACTTTTTTTAGCCCTTTTGATAATGGCTTCATATTTTGAGTCCTATTGATAATAGTTCCACATGCTAAGTACGCCAAATTTAATTTTTTGGCGTTTTTGCTTGGATCGAGAAAAAGTTGTCGTTAGTAAACAGGTACTAATGAATACCCTTGTGCCTGCCAACCCATTACCGATATAAATCCTGAACGTACTGGTTTAATGCCCGGTAACAGTGTTGCGTTATCCACTTTAAAGTACGCTGTTGCGGCTGCGCAGACTTCCATTTTGACTCCAATATCAATCAAACGTTGAATCTGAATTGCAATGCCTTTTAAGGCTTCCCCATGCTCCATCTCAACCGTTTCAGAAGGTTTGGTGGTAATAAACTTCACCGCGCTGGAAATAAAAATAATCCGCAAATTGGGCTTTACGTTTTCTTTCAGCAAATTCTCATAATTCGTTTCAATACCTTTTAAATAGGCCAACATCACCTTGGGATGAGATTTACGAATATCGTACAGAGTGTGAATTTCTGTTATTCCTTTCAACGCCGCCTGATTGTTTAACTCAGCCGAATGTGCGGTGGCGGGTAATAACCAAAAAGTAGACAAGAGCAGAGTAGACAATACTTTGATGAAAGGTGAGCTTAACGACATAACGATCTTCCTTGATTTAACGAATAGATTTTCCAGTATAACGAAAGCCTAAAGACTAGATTATCAAAAGATTTGATGAGGACTCTCTTCACTAGCAAAGCTGAAACTAGGTGTTAAAAATAGGCAACGACTAGTCAGTTTACTGATCAATCTTGGCACAAAATAAAATGACCCTGCGCTCACATTACTTTGTAAAGCCGCAGGACATGCCCTGCGCTCACATCTCTTTAGAAGTGCCGCAGGATAGACCAGGCCTGGTCAAAGGCAAAGGAACTATAACTATTAAAAAGGCTTCTCATTCAGTGATGACAATTCAAATAAATCGACTCTATTACCCATTATTATTTTCGAGTAGTGTGTATTCATTCGGCTTCAGGGAGTTCTGTTGTTTCTGGCGGTTCTGGACATTCTGACAAGCTTAAAAGATTATTAGGTTGCTTACCGTCAACCTGTGATTTTAGATATTTATTGCCACTTTCACTCATTGAGACAACTACCGGTACAGGCTCACCATTCACGCCGACATAAAACTTCAATTTGCCACTTTCTATGCCTTCAATGGCTTGATCTAATGTGAGCTTCCATCGGATACCATCTCCGTCGGTTCCACCGATGTGTGAAATATGTTCCTGTGCACTGAAAAGATTGCTTTTATTGATGCATTTTATTTTTTCATACCTTTGTAATTCCCTATTAAACCCAAAGCATAAATTAGCTTAAGGAAGTATAAACAAACACTAGTACAACTACCAAGAAACTTAATCTGCCTTACTTTACTAAGGTCGCGGCAGGCGTAATATCACCACTCATCGCTTTCCAGCGGTTTAGAGAGCGCAATAATCGCAAAACAAATGTGGCGGTCATTGGTTCTGGTGAGGTGTACTTAAAGTAGCCTAAATCAATCAAAGGTTGTACCGCTTGTTTCTCAGCGTCTGAGCCCATTAGAATCAAAGGCGTTTGCAGAATACCCGGATTCATTTGGGTAATTTCCATCCAAAGCGGTTCCATTATTTTGGCTAACTCGGCCGCGATAAAGACGGCAATGTAGGTTCGATGGGTTGAGTAGCGGCGTGACTCTAAATCGGCTAACAGTATTTTTTTTGTATTCAGCGCAACCACCTCTAACCCATAATGCTTTAAAAAGTCACTCAACACAGTAAAACGAGCGCTATCGGGTTCACAGATCGCGATCCTTTTACCTTGTAACCATCTTAACTCATCTTTATTAGACACGACTCACCCAGACTTTAATGCACTACCAATAGGTCATTATCTAAAAATATAATCAGAATAGACAACTATTTCGCCCTTTATCTAACTTATTGTCCTTCTTAAGACCTATGATTAACCGGATTTAAAGGCGACTATTTTCCTCCAATCAATCCCTTAAATAGTAAAGGTGTTCATACGGACTTTTCTAGTCTAAAATAGGCCAACTGAACATCCATTTTCCCAGGAAAAACCGATTTATGAGCTGCAAAGATCAACACACCTATTCTACTTTTTGTCGTTCGCCTAACAACGCGATGAAAGAGCCTATGTTTTTTGGCCAGAACGTCAATGTCGCGCGTTACGATCAACAAAAATACCCGATTTTTGAAAAATTGATTGAGAAACAACTGAGTTTTTTCTGGCGTCCTGAAGAGGTGGATTTATCAAGTGATAGCCGTGAATATGCGAACCTGCCGGAGAATGAACAGCACATCTTTATCAGTAACCTCAAGTATCAAACGTTACTAGATTCTGTGCAAGGTCGCTCGCCTAACGTGGCTTTGCTGCCTTTAGTCTCTATACCTGAACTGGAAACCTGGATTGAAACCTGGTCGTTTTCTGAGACGATTCACAGCCGTTCATACACACATATTATTCGTAATATCGTCGCCGATCCTTCGCTTATTTTTGATGACATCGTCAACAATGAAGAGATTACCAAACGTGCCGAGAGCGTGACGCTCTATTATGATAAGTTAATCGCTTTGACCAATCATATGTACGCCAATGAGATTGACCTGAGCAAGGACGATGCTTTTCGCAAGAAAATCAAAACCGCGCTCTACTTAACAATGGTTTCGGTCAATGTGCTGGAAGCCGTACGTTTCTATGTCTCTTTTGCCTGCAGCTTCTCTTTTGCCGAACGTTCTTTAATGGAAGGCAATGCCAAGGTGATTAAACTGATCGCCCGCGATGAAGCTCTGCATTTATCCGGCACTCAAAACATTATTAATCTATTGGCTGAAGGCAAAGATGACCCTGAGATGGCGGTAATTGCCCGTGATGAAGAAGCTAATGTTTACAGTATTTTCCGTGAAGCAGCACAGCAGGAAAAAGAGTGGGCCGACTATCTGTTTAAAAATGGCTCGATGATTGGTTTGAACGCCAGTATCTTAAAAGACTATGTTGAATACATTACCAATGTCCGTTTAAAAGCGGTTCGTCTGGAGCCAATCTTTGAGATCCGCAGTAACCCTTTGCCGTGGATGAACAATTGGCTCGTCAGCGATAATGTACAGGTCGCGCCGCAAGAGTCTGAAATCAGCTCATATCTGGTCGGTCAGATTGACTCTAAAGTTGAGCTCTCTGACTTTGATGACTTCTCCTTATAAAAGAGTTAATCACTGATTAATTTCAGCGACTGTACCAACAAAAAAGCCGCAAGAAGAATTCCTAAAAATTCGTCTTAGCGGCTTTTTTATTAGCTTGAACAAAGCTTATATCTATTTTGACTAGGCCTGGTATATCCTGCGGCTTTATAAAACCCTGCGAGCGTAGGACATGTCCTGTGGCCTTTCAAAGAAATGTGAGCATAGGATCCGTTCTAAAAAACCTTATCGGCAGATAGATTCATTCGGTGTTAGTAAGATCTTTAAGCCCTGTAATGAAAATCGGTACTGTTTTTCACCCACTCTTCGATGCTGCAAGGTGATGTCGATAGAGTGACCTGCTTTAAGCTGCTCCAACAGTTTTTGATACGCCGCCTGCATCTTCCCCATGGTTTTTACTTGACCGTAGGGCAGCTCAAGACGAATTTTATTAGAGTGCTCATTCGCGCTATTCACCGGTTTTAAAACCCCCTGCAAAGTAATGGCTGAGCTATCGATCTGATCATCAATTTGATAGGATGCCTCGAACAAACCCGGTGTCTCCATCAACACCTCATTGTTAAACAATAAGACTTCCAGTAGCGGAAACGGCGACATGGATGAACAGGTCAAACCTAAATAAACCTCTTTGTCCGGAAGTTTAGTGAACAACTCAAGATTCTCTAATTGACCCTGTTGATCTTGATAAAGGCTTAAATGAAAATCGCCCTCTGTTTGTGTCGTTTTCGAGGCAAGTGCACTCGTGCTGGACAGCGTTAGAGAAACGGCGAAAAGAGTCAAACTCAAAGAGATCCATCGTTTAAATTGTTGCATAGTGTAAAACCCTTAACGCAGTCGCCGATTTAAAATTTCATTAACAAAAAGCCCCTAAAAAGGGGCTTGTATGGATTAAGACAGTGTGCAGATTCACTCCTTAAACTTCAGCTAAATCGCCCTTATCTTCCAACCAACTCTTACGATCACCGGACCGTTTTTTGGCCAATAACTTATCCATCATTTCATTTACCACGCCATGGTCATTCAACTGTAATTGCAGCAAACGTCGGCTCGCTGGCAACATGGTGGTTTCGCGTAACTGTGGAGGATTCATCTCACCCAAGCCTTTGAATCGAGTAACTGAAATTTTACCGGGCATCTTTTCCGCTTCAATACGGTCTAAAATACCTTGGCGCTCTGATTCATCTAAGGCGTAAAAGACTTTTTTACCGACATCGACGCGATACAAGGGTGGCATAGCGACAAAAATATGGCCTTGCTCAACCAGGCTGGTGAAGTGGCGGACAAATAACGCGCAAATCAAAGTGGCTATATGCAGTCCGTCAGAATCCGCATCGGCAAGAATGCAGATTTTACCGTAACGTAATCCAGAGATATCATCCGAACCAGGATCGACGCCGATGGCGACACTTATATCGTGAATTTCTTGCGACGCCAAGACTTGGCCCGACTCGACTTCCCAAGTATTTAAGATTTTGCCGCGCAATGGCATAATCGCTTGAAAGTTTTTATCGCGTGCTTGTTTGGCAGAACCTCCCGCAGAGTCACCCTCTACCAAAAACAGTTCTGTTCGGGTTAAATCGGTGTCGGTACAGTCAGCCAATTTACCTGGCAAAGCCGGTCCAGAGGTAATCTTTTTACGGATTACTTTCTTGGCTTTCTTACTGCGAGTAGATGCATTCTGAATAACTAAGTCGGCGATTTGCTCGGCCACTTCAGTGTGCTGGTTTAGCCATAAACTCAAAGCGTCTTTAACCACGCCGGAAATAAACGGCACGCATTCTCGTGAAGAGAGGCGTTCTTTAATTTGCCCTGCAAACTGCGGCTCACGTACTTTTGCCGACAACACAAAAGCCACATTCTGCCAAGCATCTTCAGGGGTGATTTTAACGCCACGCGGAATCAAATTACGGAATTCACAAAACTCACGAATCGCATCCGTAGCACCAGCACGTAAACCATTCACATGCGTCCCACCTTGAGGTGTTGGAATTAGGTTAACGTAACTTTCCATTAAGGTTTCACTCGGCTCTAGCAACCAAGTTATCGCCCAAGCGACACCTTCATTCTTAGCATAACTTTCACCAATAAAGCCTTCAACTGGCACGCGCTCTAGACCATCTAAGGCATCGTTTAAGTAGTCTTTTAAACCATCTTCAAAAAACCATTCCGTGGTTTCATTAGAAACTTCATCTATAAAAGTCATTCTCAGACCAGGACTCAAAACGGCCTTGGCTCTTAACAGATGTTTCAAGCGTGTTAGGGCATACTTTGGTGAGTCAAAAAACTTGGCGTCCGGCCAGAAACGTAAAAAGGTTCCGGTATTTTTCTTACCGACTTTGCCTGTCACTTCCAAAGGCGACACGACTTCACCCTTGGCAAAGGTAATGGCGTGTATTTGACCACCTCGTCGAATGAGAATCTCGACCTTTTTAGATAAGGCATTCACCACGGAGATACCGACCCCGTGTAAACCACCAGCAAACTCATAGGCCTTATTAGAAAACTTTCCACCCGCATGCAAGCGAGTCATAATGACCTCTACCCCAGAAACGCCCTCTTCCGGATGAATATCAACCGGCATGCCTCGACCATTATCTAATACACTCATCGAACCATCCGCATAATGTTTCACGGTAATGTCGTCGGCATACCCCGCAATGGCTTCATCGACACTGTTATCAATGACTTCTTGAGCAAGATGGTTAGGGCGAGTCGTATCGGTATACATCCCAGGGCGTTTGCGCACAGGATCTAACCCGGTTAAGACTTCAATTTCTGAGGCATTGTAGTTTTCACTCACAGTGAAGACTCCTAGTGATAAAATGAAAGTATTATATAATCGAATTTTATTAACTGAGACCTTTAACGGAACCGAGGCAGTAGGATATTAATCTTACTCAAATGAATGCTCCGTCCAAAGATTTCCTGGAATCATATCATATTATTATGCCAAATCGAGATTACCATCAAGAGCGCCGTGAGTATCAATATTCAGGCCTAAGCCAAGAGCAATTACAAGCCTCACCTTTTAGCCAGTTCAGCCAGTGGATGGATGAAGCCATGCAGGCGAAAGTCATGGATCCTACCGCTATGTCGGTCGCAACGGTAGATGCCAACGGCCAACCCCATAGTCGTATTGTTCTGCTCAAAGAGTTTAATCACAATGGCTTCGTTTTCTACACGCATTATGAAAGCGATAAGGGTCAACAAATTATCGACAACCCTAAAGCGGCGCTGCTCTTTTTTTGGCCTGGATTGGATCGTCAAATTCGAATCGAGGGTGTCTTAAGCAAAACGTCTTTAGCAGAGTCTGAAACTTACTTCCATTCTCGACCTAAAGAGAGCCAACTGGCCGCCTATACTTCATCACAGAGCCATGAAGTGACCAGCCGAGCGGCACTGGAAACGGCCTACGCCGACAATGCTGAACGTTTTGCTAATCGTAAAGTCCCGCATCCACCTCATTGGGGAGGCTATCGCTTAACGGCGCAAAAATTTGAATTTTGGCAAGGACGCCCAAATCGCTTACATGACCGTTTTAGTTATAGCTTAGAGACGGAAGACGCCTGGCATACGGCTCGTTTATCTCCTTAAATTTTGAGTACTTAATGAATTTACCCAATGAGTGGCAGTCGGTTTTAGAAAACGAACTGCAACAACCCTATATGCAAAGCTTGCAACAATTCCTGGCCTCAGAACAGCAACAAGGCAAAACCATTTTACCGCCAGAAAATCGTTGGTTTAATGCGTTGCAGAGCACCCCCCTCAACAAGGTTAAGGTGGTGATTTTAGGTCAAGACCCTTATCCAACCATCGGTCATGCCCACGGCCTATGCTTTTCTGTATTGCCAGAGGTCAAGCCTCTGCCAAAATCCTTACTGAATATCAATAAAGAATTACTCACCGATATTCAGGTCGACAATAGCCATACAGGGTTTTTACAACCTTGGACGGAGCAAGGTGTCCTGCTTCTTAATGCGGTATTAACCGTTGAAGCCGGCCAAGCCAATTCTCATCAGAATAAGGGTTGGGAAAAATTTACCGATGCCATCATTCTAGCCGTCAACAGTCAGCGCGAGAATTGTGTGTTTATTTTGTGGGGTGCTTATGCTCAGAAAAAAGGCAAAATGCTTGATCGAGATCGACACCTGGTGATTGAGAGCCCTCACCCATCTCCGCTTTCTGCTTACCGTGGTTTTTTTGGTAGCCGACCTTTTTCGCAAACCAATGACTATCTTATGGCACATTCAAACCAACCTATAGAGTGGCAACTTCCCAGTTGATTTATCTGGGTAGAGTTCTCTCACTCACACCTTCGCCTTAACGGCCTCTAAATAACCGAAATCAAGAGAGATCAAATTCGTTTATGGCTACATGGAAAACTTGAGCCCTTAAAGCGTTCAGAATCATAGCGACACCCCCTTAATTATCGTATGATGCTACTCACTAATTATTAATTTTAATGCGAGGTCTGTAGCAAATGTTTTCACTTAAGACGGCTTGGAGCAAGACTAAAATCACGACCTTAAGTTACTTGCTATTAATCATGATGGTTTTAGCGGGGGTATTTTTCGTTTCGGCTTTCTTGATGATCAAATCAAATACACAAACCCTACTGGATCAGTGGCAAGCTATGCAGGATCTGGTCGCGGCAAGCCAAGCACAACAATTTCACTCTCTTATCGTCTCCACCAATCAACTTATTGATACGCGGTTTCGGATAATAAGTGCAATTTGGAAATAGGAAGAGCCAGTTGAGTTAAACTCGAAGGCTTTTCCCGACCAAGAGAATTGCAAAATGAGTTATAACCAACTAGTCGTCGTGT